>NZ_SOGI01000022.1:0-86632 GCF_004403385.1 Cryobacterium sp. TMT4-31 | reverse complement strand
GGCCTCGAAGGTCGCCGGGGCGGCCAGGAGCCAGAGGGACTGATCCATCAGGTGCTCCACGGTGCGCTCGGACAGGCGCAGCAGGCAGGCGGTCTCACTGACAATCGTGCGGCGGGCCACGTCCCGGTCCTCCCACCGGCTATGGGCGGCCGCGCGGGCTTGGTCCTCGGTCAGGGTGGCCGCGTTCACGTCGGCCAGCCGGATGCTCTCCGGGTTGCCGTGCAGGCGCGAGGAAACGAGCGGGTCCTCACTCCAGCCCTGCAGGGCGACGAGGAACTCGGCCTGCCGGGCCTGCGCCTGCGCAATGGCGCGGGCCTCGACCGCGATCAGCTCAGTGCGGCGGGCCAGCTCCGAGCAGACCAACTCGTCCAGGGCCGGGTTGGGGACGTGCGGCCCGAAAGCGGTCGGGTCGACAGGGGAGGGGGTGGAGCCAGGTGGCGCGGACTCCGGAGAGCGGTGGTCAGCATCCGGAGCGGGCGGTACTGCCTGGTCGGGGTTACTCATGATGAGATCGTCTCACCTACCACTGACACTGCAGAAGGTTCCGGGACGGGGATGCTAGGGTCTAAAGGTACTAATGACCTACTTTAAGAGCCGTCCTGTGAGACGGGAAAGGAGGTCGGTTTGACGGAGCGCACCGTGCTCACCCAGGCTGACATCACCCGAGCGTTGACTCGGATCTCGCACGAGATCCTGGAGTCCAATCGTGGAAGCGAGAACCTGGTCATTCTGGGCATCCCCACCAGGGGAGTAGCCCTCGCCCAGCGGATAGCCGAGATCATCCAGCGCATCGAACCGGCATCCGCCGCCGTGCGCGTCGGCTCTCTCGACGTGACCATGTACCGTGACGACCTCGCGCACACCCGCACCCGTACCCCCGCGCCCACCCAGGTGCCGGGCAGCATCGACGGTGCCACCGTGGTCCTGGTCGACGACGTGCTCTACTCCGGCCGCACCATCCGCGCCGCCCTGGACGCCCTCGGCGACCACGGCCGCCCCAGCGTCGTGCGGCTGGCCGTCCTGGTGGACCGCGGCCACCGCGAGCTGCCGATCCGCGCCGACTTCGTGGGCAAGAACCTGCCCAGCGCCACGCACGAACGCATCAACGTGCACGTCACCGAGGTCGACGGCGATGAGTTCGTCAGCATTGAGGGAGGAATGGAGTCATGAGACACCTGCTCTCTACCAAGGCGCTCAGCCGCGACGAGGCCATCAGCCTGCTCGACATCGCCGAAGACATGGCCGATGTGGCCAACCGGGAGGTCAAGAAACTCCCGACCCTGCGCGGCAAGACCGTGGTGAACCTCTTCTTCGAGGACTCCACCCGCACCCGCATCTCCTTCGAGGCCGCCGCCAAGCGACTCAGCGCCGACGTGATCAACTTCAGCGCCAAGGGCTCCAGCGTCTCCAAGGGCGAAAGCCTCAAGGACACCGCCCAGACCCTCGCTGCCATGGGCGCTGACGGCGTCGTCATCCGGCACCCCGCGTCAGGAGCCCCGCAGGTGCTGGCCGGCAGCGGCTGGATCGACGCCGGCATCATCAACGCCGGCGACGGTACCCACGAACATCCCACCCAGGCCTTGCTCGACGCATTCACCATCCGCCGCCGCCTCCACGATGGGGCCTCCCGAGGCCGCGGGCTCGACGGCGTCACCGTCACCATCGTCGGCGACATCCTGCACTCCAGGGTCGCCCGCTCCAACCTGTGGCTGCTGAACACCCTCGGCGCACACGTCACCTTCATCGCACCGCCCACCCTGGTGCCCGCCGACACGTCGGCCTGGCCGGCCGCTATCGGCTACGACCTCGACGCGGCCATCGACGCCGGTCCCGATGTGGTGATGATGCTGCGCATCCAGGCCGAGCGGATGAACGCCGCGTTCTTCCCGAACAGCCGCGAGTACTCCCGCCGCTGGGGCCTGGACGACGAGCGATTCGCCCGGCTGTCGTCGCATAGCATTGTCATGCACCCCGGACCGATGAATCGCGGCCTGGAGATCTCCTCCGCCGCGGCCGACTCCGACCGGTCCACCGTGCGCGAACAGGTCGCAAACGGGGTATCAGTGCGCATGGCCGCGCTGTACCTGTTGTTATCGGGCGACCGAGAGGATCACTGAAATGTCGAGCGAACGCTACCTTGTGCGTGGAGCACAGCTGAGCGACGGAACCACCACCGACCTGCTGCTGGCCGACGGTGTCATCACCGCGACCGGCACCCAGCTGTCGGATGCCGGCGCGACCGTGATCGACGCCGACGGGCTCCTCGCACTGCCCGGCCTGGTCGACCTGCACACGCACCTCCGCGAACCCGGCTACGAGCAGAGCGAAACCGTGCTCACCGGCAGCCAGGCGGCAGCCATCGGAGGGTTCACCACGGTATTCGCCATGGCGAACACCTCACCCGTTCAGGACACCGCCGGCGTCGTCGAGCAGGTGCTCGCGCTGGGGGAGAGCGCCGGCTACGTGACCGTGCAGCCGATCGGTGCCGTCACCGTCGGCCTGGCCGGTGAACGCCTCGCCGAACTCGGCGCCATGGCCACAAGCCGCGCCAATGTGCGAGTGTTCTCCGACGACGGCTTCTGCGTCTCCGACCCGCTCCTGATGCGCCGGGCCCTCGAGTACGTCAAGGCCTTCGACGGTGTCGTCGCCCAGCACTCCCAGGAACCGCGCCTCACGGTTGGCGCACAGATGAACGAGGGCGCCCTCTCCAGCGAGCTCGGCCTCACCGGCTGGCCCGCCGTCGCCGAGGAATCGATCATCGCCCGCGACGTACTGTTGGCCGAACACGTGGGTTCGCGCCTGCACGTCTGCCACCTCTCCACCGCCGGTGCCGTCGACGTGGTGCGTTGGGCCAAGGCCCGCGGCATCAATGTGACCGCGGAGGTCACCCCGCACCACCTGCTGCTCACCGAGGAACTCGTGGCCGGTTACGACGCCCGCTACAAGGTGAACCCGCCGCTCCGCCGCCGCGAAGACGTCGAAGCCCTGCGCCAGGGTCTGGCCGACGGCACCATCGACATCATCGCCACCGACCACGCCCCGCACCCCGTCGAGTCCAAGGACTGTGAATGGGACGCCGCCGCCAACGGCATGGTCGGCCTCGAATCCGCCCTGTCGGTGGCCCACGCCGCCGTGGTGGAGACCGGGTTCCTCGGCTGGAGCGACCTCGTCAGGGTGATGTCGACGACCCCGGCCCGGATCGGGCGCATCCAGGGTCAGGGCCAACAGCTCACTGTCGGCGCCCCCGCCGAACTCACCCTCTACGACCCGAGCGCCCGCCGGGTGTTCGGCCGTGAGAATCTGATCGGTAAGGGCGTCAACTCTCCCTACCTTCAGATGACGCTGCCCGGCCAGGTGCTGGCCACCTTCCACCGCGGTTATGCCACCGTGCTCGACGGCGTGCTGCAGAGCACGGCCCAGATCGAAGCCTCCCGGGGTCGGTTGGTACGGGGCGCCCATGAGTAGCCGCACGATCGCGACGATCATCACGGCGCTGGTCCTCCTCGCCGTCCTCGCCCTGATGTTGCGCTCCTGGCGCCGGCGCACCAAGCGGGATGCCGCGCTGCCCGCCGGCTACCCGCAGCCCGCCGATCGCGGCCGTGAACTGGCCTCCGCCGCAGCCCTGTACGTCGCCACCACCCCCCGCGACACACCGTTGGAACGCCTGAACATCCCCGGGCTCGGCTTCCGTGCCCGCGGCGGCGTGACCGTCACCGAGAAGGGCGTGCTGATCGAACTCGCCGGCTCGCCCGCCCTGTTCATCCCGGCGGATGCCGTGCAGCTCGTCGCCGACGCCACCGTCGCCATCGACCGGGTGGTCGAGCCCGGCGGCCTACTGCTGCTCGGCTGGCGGCTGAACTCTGTCGGCGTTGACACCACGGACCCCGACACCCCCACCGGTGTCGACAGCTACTTCCGTTTCAGCGACCCCGTCGACCGGCGGGCCATCACCGAAGCGATCAGATCCATCACTGCAGAACCCGGCACGACAGAACCCGGCACGACAGAACCCGGCACGACAGAACCCGCCACAACAGAACCTGGCAAGACAGAACCTGGCAAGACAGAATTCGGCACCGAAGAAAGTGAGGTGTAGCCCGTGAGCTACCCAACAACCACACCGGCCCCGGCCGTACTCGTCCTCGAAGACGGCAGCCGATACGTGGGACGCGCCTACGGCAGCCTCGGCCAGACCCTCGGCGAGATCGTCTTCGCCACCGGCATGACCGGCTACCAGGAGACTCTCACCGACCCCTCCTACGCCGGCCAGATCGTGCTGATGACCGCGCCGCACATCGGTAACACCGGCGCCAACGACGACGACATGGAATCCTCCCGCATCTGGGTCTCCGGTTTTGTGGTGCGCGAGCCCGCCAGAATACCGTCGAACTTCCGTTCCCAGCGCACCCTCGACGCCGACCTCGAGTCGAACGGGGTCGTGGGCATCAGCGGCATCGACACCCGCGCCGTCACCCGGCACATCCGCTCGCTCGGTTCCATGCGCAGCGGCATCTTCTCCGGCGACGGCTATGAGCTCTCCGAGGGCGAACAGCTCGAACTCGTCCGCGGCGGGGCCAGCATGCGCGGCCGAAACCTGTCCGACGCTGTCTCCACCGTCGAGCCGTACTCGATTCCGGCGCAGGGCGAACGCATCGGCTCTGTCGCCGTGCTTGACCTCGGCGTCAAGACCTCTACCCTCAACTACCTCGCCGAGCGCGGCTTCGAGGTCCTGGTGCTCCCGCAGTCGATCACCGCGGAGCACGTGCTCTCGCTGAACCCGACCGCCCTGTTCTTCTCGAACGGCCCCGGTGACCCCGCCGCCAGCGACGCCCACGTGACCCTGCTGCAGGAAGTGATGCGCGCCGGCGTGCCGTACTTCGGCATCTGCTTCGGCAACCAGCTGCTGGGCCGTGCCCTCGGCTTCGGCACCTACAAGCTGCCGTTCGGCCACCGCGGCATCAACCAGCCGGTGCTCGACAAGGCCACCGGCCGGGTCGAGATCACCTCGCAGAACCACGGCTTCGCCGTGGACATGCCCATCGAGGGCATCAGCGAATCCTCCACCGGATTCGGCCGCGTGGAGGTCAGCCACTACAGCCTCAACGACCAGGTCGTCGAGGGCATCAGGTGCCTGGACATCCCGGCCTTCTCGGTGCAGTACCACCCGGAGTCCGCGGCCGGCCCGCACGACGCCAACTATCTTTTCGACAGGTTCAGGGATGTGGTGGTCGCGCACGCGGCCGCCGGAGCAGGAGACGCCAAGTAATGCCCAAGCGCGACGATATCAACAGCGTCCTCGTCATCGGAAGCGGCCCGATCGTCATCGGTCAGGCCTGCGAGTTCGACTACTCGGGCACCCAGGCCTGCCGGGTCCTCCGCGAGGAGGGCGTCCGGGTCATCCTGGTCAACTCCAACCCGGCCACCATCATGACCGACCCCGACTTCGCCGACGCGACGTACATCGAGCCGATCACCCCGGAGATCCTCGAGACCATCATCGCCAAGGAGCGTCCGGATGCGATCCTGCCGACCCTGGGCGGCCAGACGGCCCTCAACGCGGCCATCGCCCTGCACGAGCGCGGGATCCTCACCAAGTACAACGTCGAGCTCATCGGCGCCAGCTTCGAAGCGATCAACAAGGGTGAAGACCGCCAGATCTTCAAGCAGCTGGTGCTCGACGCCGGCGCTGACGTAGCCAAGTCCTACATCGCGCACACCGTGGAAGAGGCCGTCGGCTTCGCCGAGGACCTCGGCTACCCACTCGTGGTGCGCCCGTCCTTCACCATGGGCGGCCTGGGCTCCGGCTTCGCGTACACCGAAGCCGAGCTCCGCCGCATCGTCGGCGACGGCCTGCACCAGAGCCCGACCACCGAGGTGCTCCTGGAGGAGTCCATCCTCGGCTGGAAGGAATACGAGCTCGAGATGATGCGCGACACCGCCGACAACACGGTGGTCGTCTGCTCGATCGAAAACGTCGACCCCGTCGGCGTGCACACCGGCGACTCCATCACCGTCGCGCCGGCGCTCACCCTCACCGACCGCGAGTACCAGAAGCTGCGCGACATCGGCATCGACATCATCCGCGCCGTCGGCGTCGACACCGGCGGCTGCAACATCCAGTTCGCCATCGACCCGGCCAACGGCCGCATCATCGTGATCGAGATGAACCCGCGGGTGTCCCGCTCCTCGGCACTGGCCAGCAAGGCCACCGGATTCCCGATCGCCAAGATCGCCGCGAAGCTGGCCCTCGGCTACCGCCTCGACGAGATCCCCAACGACATCACCAAGGTGACCCCGGCCAGCTTCGAACCCACCCTGGACTACGTCGTCGTCAAGGTGCCCAGGTTCGCGTTCGAGAAATTCCCCAAGGCCGACCAGCGCCTGACCACCACCATGAAGTCGGTCGGTGAGGCCATGGCCATCGGCCGCAACTACGCCTCAGCCCTGCAGAAGGCGCTCCGCTCGCTCGAAAAGCGCGGCTCCTCCTTCCACTGGGGTGCGGAGACCCGCACGGTCGAGGAGCTCCTCGAAATCGCCGAGGTTCCCACCGACGGCCGCATCGTCACCGTGCAGCAAGCGCTGCGCAAGGGCGCCACCATCGAGCAGCTCTTCGCAGCCACCAAGATCGACCCGTGGTTCCTCGACCAGATCGTGCTCATCAACGAGATCGCCGATGCCGTCGCCGCCTCGGACACCCTCGACACCGAGATCTTGCGCACCGCCAAGGACCACGGCTTCTCCGACGCCCAGATCGGCGAGCTCCGCGGCTTCGGCGAAGCGGATGTGCGCAAGGTCCGGCACATCCTCGGCGTACGCCCGGTGTTCAAGACCGTCGACACCTGCGCCGGCGAATTCCCCGCCCTCACCCCGTACCACTACTCGAGCTACGACCAGGAGACCGAGGTCGTCCCGTCCGACCGCAGGAAGGTCGTCATCCTCGGGTCCGGCCCGAACCGGATCGGCCAGGGCGTCGAGTTCGACTACTCCTGCGTGCACGCCTCGTTCGCCCTCTCCGAGGCCGGTTACGAAACCATCATGATCAACTGCAACCCGGAGACGGTCTCCACCGACTACGACACCAGCGACAGGCTCTACTTCGAGCCGCTCACCCTGGAAGACGTGCTGGAGATCATCCACGCCGAAAGCCAGAGCGGCGAACTCGTCGGCGTGGTCGTGCAGCTCGGCGGCCAGACCGCGCTGGGCCTGGCCAAGGGACTGGAAGCCGCAGGCATCCCGATCCTGGGCACCTCCCCGACGGCGATCGACCTGGCCGAGGAACGTGGCCTGTTCAGCGGCATCCTCGCCGACGCCGGCCTGCTCGCGCCCCGCAACGGGGTGGCCACCGACTACAGCGGCGCCGTCGTCGTGGCCGAGGAGATCGGCTACCCGGTGCTCGTGCGCCCCAGCTACGTGCTCGGCGGCCGCGGCATGGAGATCATCTACGACAGTGCCTCCCTGGCCGACTACTTCACACGCATGCAAGGCCAGGGCATCATCGGCCCGTCGCACCCGTTGCTGGTGGACCGCTTCCTCGACGACGCCATCGAGATCGACGTCGACGCCATCTACGACGGCCACGAGCTCTACATCGGCGGCGTGATGGAACACATCGAAGAGGCCGGCGTGCACTCCGGTGACTCCAGCTGCACCCTGCCGCCGGTCACCCTCGGCCGCGCCGAGATCGACAGGGTCCGCGACGCGACCCTGGCCATCGCCCAGGGCATCGGCGTGCGCGGACTGCTGAACGTGCAGTTCGCCATCGGCGCCGGGGTGCTCTACGTGCTCGAAGCCAACCCGCGCGCGTCCCGCACCGTCCCGTTCGTCGCCAAGGCGCTCGGTATCACGCTGGCCAAGGCCGCCTCGCTGATCATGGTCGGCACCACCATCGCCGAGCTCAAGGCCAACGGCCAACTGCCGCTGATCGACGGTTCCCGAGTGCCGATGGACTCGCCGGTCGCCGTGAAGGAAGCGGTGCTGCCATTCAACAGGTTCCGCACCAAGGAAGGCCTCATCGTCGACTCGGTGCTCGGCCCGGAGATGCGTTCCACCGGAGAGGTCATGGGTATCGACCGCGACTTCCCGCGGGCGTTCGCCAAAAGCCAGCTCGCCGCCTACGGCGGAATCCCGCTCACCGGAACGGTCTTCGTGTCGGTCTCCGACCGGGACAAGCGCGCTGTGATCCTGCCGATGCTGCGCCTCTCGCAGCTGGGATACACGATCATGGCCACCGAGGGAACCGCCGAAGTTTTGCAGCGGAACGGAATCGGGGCCACAGTGGTGGCAAAGTTCAGCGAAAAGGCCGATGAGTCCGTGGACACCGTCGTCGACCTGATCCGGCGCGAGGAGGTGCAGATCGTGATCAACACACCGAACGGTCGCACCGCACGCGCCGACGGCTACGAGATCCGCGCCGCCGCCGTCGCCGGCGACCTGCCCCTGTTCACCACCATCGCGGAGCTGAGCGCCGCCGTCGCGTCGATCGACTCGATCCGTACCGGCTTCGAGGTCACCAGCCTGCAGGAGTACGCGGCGAAACGGGCGGCGGCACTGTGACTCCAGCCGGCGCAGAGATCCCAGCCGAACCCGTAGCCAGCGCCGAAGCCTTCGGTGCACGTCTGCACGGTGCCTTCGCCCGATTCGGCCGGCTCTGCGTCGGCATCGACCCGCACTCCTGGTTGCTGACCGACTGGGGCCTGCCGGACACCGCCGCAGGGGCCGAAAGCTTCGGCCGGGCTGTCGTGGCCGCCGCCGCGGGACGGGTGGGCATCGTCAAGCCCCAGGTGGCGTTCTACGAGCGGTTCGGCTCCGCCGGCTACCTGGCACTGGAACGAGTGCTCGCCGACGCGCGGGCGGCGGGCCTCCTGGTCATCGCCGACGTCAAACGCGGCGACCTGGGCACCAGTGTCGAAGCCTACGGCCAGGCCTGGCTGAGCCAGGGCTCTCCGCTCGAGGTCGACGCCATCACCGTGAACCCGTACATGGGGGTCGGCTCGCTGAACAGCACCGTTGACCTCGCCGCGGACAATCACAAGGGACTGTTCCTGCTCGCCGCGACCTCCAATCCGGAGGCCGCCCACCTGCAGCAGGCCGTGCTCACGGACGGAGCCCACGCGGGCCGTTCCGTGGCGGCGTCGGTGCTCGACCAGGTTGCCGCCATCAACGCCGACCTCGTGCCGGCGGGCTCGTTCGGGTCGATCGGCGTGGTCCTCGGGGCCACGGTTTCACTGGCCGACTTCGGCATCGACATCCACGCCCCGGCCGCCCCGGTCATCACCCCGGTGCTCGCCCCGGGCTTCGGCCACCAGGGTGCGAATCCCGCCGATCTGGCCGGTTTGTTTGGCGGATACGCTCAAGGCGTTATCGTGAGTGAATCGCGCAGCGTTTTATCCGCCGGTCCCGCCCGTGTGGCCGATGAGATAACCCGCCGATCAACCGAAGCTGGAGCGACCCGTGGCTGATAATCGCCCTACCCCACCCGACGTCGACCGCGTCGCGGCCTCCCGCGCCGCCGTCGCAGCCCGACGAGCCCGCGCAGCCGTGAAAGCACAGGTCGCGGCCGGTGAACGTACCTCCCTCGACGTGCTCGCCGCCGCCGTCAAGGAACCGAACGGCGTGGAGGGCCGGCTGAGGGTGACCGAGCTTCTCGTGAGCATCCCCGCAATCGGGGTGACCAAGATGCAGCGCATCATGACCCGGCTCGAGATCTCGCCGTCCAAGCGCCTGGGCGGCCTCGGCAAGCACCAGCGCGACCGGCTGCGCGACTTCCTCGCCGCCCGGCCCACCGCCCGCAGGGGTGCGCCGGACTCCAGGCTCGTGGTCCTCGCCGGACCGACCGCGGTCGGCAAAGGAACCGTCGCCGCGCACATTCGTGAGCACCACCCCGAGGTGCACCTGTCGGTATCCGCGACCACCAGGGCCCCGCGTGCCGGCGAGGTCGAGGGCGTCAGCTACTTCTTCGTCGACGACTCCGAGTTCGACCGGATGATCGAGGCCGGCGAACTCCTGGAATATGCCACCGTGCACAATGCCTACCGCTACGGCACCCCGCGCGGCCCCGTCGAGGCGGCCATCGCCGACGGCAACAGCGTTCTGCTCGAGATCGACATCCAGGGTGCCCGCTCGGTGCGCCGGGCGATGCCGGAGGCCCGTCTGGTCTTTCTGCTGCCACCCACCTGGGACGAACTGGTGCGCCGCCTGATCGGGCGCGGCACCGAGGATTCGGCCGAACAAGCCCGCCGGCTGGAGACCGCGAAGCTCGAATTGGCCGCCCAGGGCGAGTTCGATTACCGCGTCGTAAACAGCGACGTGGCCGAAGCGGCCGAAGAAGTCGTAGACTTGATGCAGATTCGCAAGGCATCGGCGCCGTCGTAGCGCCCGCTGTACTTGAATTCCTCGCGTCGACCAGGCGCATCAACGTGGTCAATGTCCGGTTTCCGACCACGGAAACCAATGAAATGACCGCGCAGCCCGTACATTTTGCTTGAACAGCATGAAGGAGTGTGACAGCGTGCCCAACAAGCCCACTGGCATCATTGACCCGCCCATCGACGACCTGCTCACCAAGGTCGATTCCAAGTACGCCCTGGTGATCTTCGCCTCCAAGCGCGCCCGCCAGATCAACGACTACTACGCAGACCTTCACGAAGGCAGCCTGTTCGACAACGTCGGACCGCTCGTCGACTCCACCGTCGACGACAAGCCGCTCTCCGTGGCACTGCGCGAAATCAACGAGGACAAGCTCACCTCGAAGCCCATCGTCGAATAACTCGACGCAGCTCTCACGTAAGCGCGCAGGATGTCGACTGGTCGCACGATAGTCGTCGGGGTAACCGGCGGCATCGCTGCCTATAAGGCCGTCAACGTCGTGCGCGCTTTTGTGCTGCTCGGGGACGACGTCCACGTCGTCGCCACGGAGGCTGCACTGCGGTTCGTCGGCAAGCCGACGCTCGAGGCGATCTCCCGCAACCCCGTGCACACCGACCTCTACGAGGGCGTTGCCGAGGTGCGTCACGTGGCCATCGGCCAGTCCGCCGACCTCATCGTGATCGCCCCTGCCACCGCCAACAGCATCGCCAAGATTGCCCTCGGCCTGGCCGACGACCTGCTGGGCAACACCATCCTCGCCAGCACCGCCCCGCTCGTGATCGCCCCCGCGATGCACACCGAGATGTGGAACAACCCCGCCACGGTGGCCAACATCGCCACGCTCCGCCGTCGGGGCGTCACCATCGTCGGGCCGGGCATCGGCCGGTTGACCGGCTCCGATTCCGGGCAGGGCCGGATGGAAGAACCCGACGCCATCGTGGACGCCGCCCTCGCCGCCCTCGCCGCCCACCGCGCGGACACGCCCGCGAGTGTTCAGGTTCCGGACCTGGCCGGCCGGCACGTGCTGATCAGCGCCGGCGGCACCCGAGAACCCCTAGATCCCGTACGCTTCCTCGGCAACCGGTCCAGCGGGCGCCAGGGCGTCGCATTGGCCGAAGCGGCCCTGGCCAGGGGAGCCGTCGTGACCCTGGTCGCCGCGCACCTAGAGGTCGCTGCACCGACCGGCGCTTCCGTGCACAGCGTCAGCACCACCCTGGAACTGCAGCAGGCGATGCGGGACGCCGCCGCAGCCGCCGACATCGTCATCATGGCCGCCGCCGTCGCGGACTACCGGCCCGCGGAGGTGCAGGACGGCAAGATCAAGAAGGATGTGGCGGGAGACCGGGTCACCCTCGACCTGGTGCGCAACCCCGACGTGCTCGTCGGCCTCGTGCAGGACCGGCGCCCCGGTCAGGTCATCGTGGGGTTCGCCGCCGAAACCGAAGCCGACGACACGGCGCGCCGCGAACTCGGCCGCACCAAGATCCTCCGCAAGGGCTGCGACCTCCTGGTACTCAACAGGGTCGGTTGGACGCAGGGGTTCGCCACCGAACGTAATCAAATCGAGGTCCTGGACGGCGCCGGAGATATAGTGATGGAGGCCGACGGAACGAAATTGTCGGTGGCCCACCGTATTCTCGACAGCATCCTGGGCAGCAGCATCGACGCCATTCGAGCGGACGCACCCGTCTCTTGAGTCGGTGTCGCCTGGGCCGACGTCACCCGGGCCCTGAGCGTTCAGGCATGCTCGCACCCGCACACCAATCAACCGCAGCACATTTATCCAAGAATTGAGACGAGCCCCGATGAGCGATTTTCGCCTCTTCACCTCGGAGTCGGTCACCGAAGGCCACCCGGACAAGATCTGCGACCAGATCTCCGACAGCATCCTCGACGCCCTCCTCACCGAAGACCCGCACAGCCGGGTCGCGGTGGAGACTCTCGTCACCACCGGCCTCGTTCACGTGGCCGGTGAGGTCACCACGGCGGGCTACGTCGAGATCCCGTCGATCGTGCGCAAGTGCATCACCGACATCGGCTACGACTCCTCCGACGTCTGGTTCGACGGCCGCTCCTGCGGTGTCGAGATCTCCATCGGCGGGCAGTCTCCCGACATCGCCCAGGGTGTCGACGACGCCTACGAAAGCCGGGAGCAGGACAGCCTGGACGACTACGACCGCCAGGGCGCCGGCGACCAGGGCATCATGTTCGGTTATGCCACCCGCGAGACCCCCGAGCTGATGCCGATCCCGATCTGGATCGCGCACCGCATGGCCGAACGCCTCGCCGAGGTCCGCAAGTCCGGAGAACTGAGTTACCTCCGGCCCGACGGCAAGACCCAGGTCACCATCGGCTACGACGGTATCGTTCCCCGCACCGTCGAAACCGTCGTGCTCTCCACCCAGCACTCCCCGTCAGTGCGCACCGAGCAGCTGCGCGCCGAGATCGCCGAACTCGTCATCAAGCCCGTGCTCGAGCGCGTCGACCTCGACGCGAGCAATCTGCGCACCCTGGTGAACCCCACCGGCCGGTTCGAGATCGGCGGCCCCCAGGGCGACGCCGGACTCACGGGACGCAAGATCATCATCGACACCTACGGCGGATCCAGCCGGCACGGTGGCGGTGCGTTCAGCGGCAAGGACCCGTCCAAGGTCGACCGCTCGGCCGCATACGCCATGCGCTGGGTCGCCAAGAACGCCGTCGCCGCCGGACTGGCCGAGCGACTCGAGATCCAGGTGGCATACGCCATCGGCACCGCCTCCCCGGTGGGCCTCTACGTGGAAACCTTCGGCACCGGCGCCCTGCCGGACAAGGACATCACCGCCGCCATCCGCGAGGTCTTCGACCTGCGACCCGCCGCGATCATCCACGACCTGGACCTGCTGCGGCCGATCTACGCCCAGACCGCGACCTACGGCCACTTCGGCCGCGAACTGCCCGACTTCACCTGGGAACGACTCGACAGGGTTGATGACCTGAGAAGCGCAGCCGGACTCTGAAGCCTGGAGGCCGCAGATGACCCGCACCGGCCTCATCGCGAGGGTGCTGATCGACTCGCCCCTGCCGCAGCTGGACCATCTCTTTGATTACGCCATTCCCGACGAGCTGGCGCACCTCGCCCAGCCCGGGGTGCGGGTGCGGGTTCCGTTGCGCTCGGCGAACCGAGTGGCCGACGGCTACCTGATCGAGCTGATCGACCCTAAGCAGGCCGCGGCGACGGTCGCTCCGACCGAGGGGGCGACCCTGGACGGCATCGGCGGCGCCGACACCGGCTACAGCGGCAAGCTCAGCCCGGTCGACTCGATAGTGTCCGCCGTACCCGTGCTCACCGAGCCCGTCTGGCAGCTCGCCCGGCGCCTGGCCGACCGGGCGGCCGGCAACGCGAGCGACATCGTGCGCCTGGCCGTGCCGCCCCGCGCCGTGCGGGTGGAAAAGGCCTGGCTCGCCGCACGGGACGCCACACCCGATGCGCCGGCCACGAATCCGGCCGACCCGCTGGCCGAACCCGGTTTCGCCGAATACCCGCCGGAAACACTCGGCACCATCGTGGCCGACCGGCTGCGCGTCTGCGTCGCCGCGGTGCCCAGCCTGGTGCGTCTGCCCGGCCCGGACGACGGCGGCAGCACCGTGGGTACCTGGGCGATCACCATGGCCGAACTCGCCGTATCGGCGCTGCGCCAGGGCAAGAGCAGCATCCTGGTGGTGCCGGACTACCGCGACCAGGACCAGCTTCAGGCCGCCCTGACGACGCTGGCGCCCGCGGACGACGTCGTCCGCGTCGACGCCAGGCAGAGCAATCCGGACCGCTACCGCGGTTTCCTCACCCTCCTCGAGGGCCGGCCGCGGATCATCCTCGGCAACCGGTCCGCGGTGTATGCCCCCGCGCACGACCTCGGGCTGATCGTGCTGTGGGACGACGGCGACCCGCTCTACGGCGAACAGCTCAGTCCCTACGTGCACGCCCGCGACGCCGCCCTGATCCGCCGGGAGGCCGCCGACTGCGCGCTGGTCTTCATCGGCCACTCGCGCAGCGTGGAGACCGAACGACTGGTCGAGATCGGTTGGTTGCGCGCCGTGCACCCCACCCGTGACAGCCACCCCAGGGTGATCCCCACCACCTTCCAGTCCGAACCCGACGCACAGGCCAGGGCCGCCCGCATCCCGTCAGCGGCGTGGCTCGCCGCGAAGGAGGCCGTGCGGAACGGACCCGTGCTGGTGCAGGTCGCCAGTCCCGGCTACGCACCGATGCTGGCCTGCCGCTCCTGCGGAAAAGCCGCCCGATGCACTCAGTGCCAGGGACCGCTGGCCCTCGCCAATGCCAACGCGACACCCGCCTGCCGCTGGTGCGGCCACCTCGCCGCCGGCTGGCACTGCTCGCACTGCGAGGCCACCACCCTGCGCGTGGTCACCGTCGGCACCGGCCGCACCGCCGAGGAGCTCGGCCGGGCCTTCCCGGGCTCCCGGGTTATCGTCGCCGACGGCGAGCACACCGTGCAGACCATCGGGCCCGAGCCCGCCCTGGTGATCGCCACCCGCGGCGCCGAGCCGATACCCCGCAACGGCTACAGCGCCATCCTGCTACTCGACGGCGAACGGATGCTCGCCCGCGAGTCGCTGCGGGTGGGGGAGGACTGCCTGCGCTGGTGGGCCAACGCCGCAGCGCTGGCCGCTCCCGGCGCCTCAGTGATGCTCGCCGGAGTGGGCGGGGCCCTCGCCCACGCCCTGAACACCTGGCAGCCAGGTCCCTACGCCGCCGCCGAACTCGCCGACCGCCGCCAGCTACGCTTCCCGCCGGCGGTGCGGGTGGCCTCCGTCACCGGAACCACCGCGGAGGTCGACACGGCCATCGAGTCGCTGGCCGAGCTGCCCGGTCTCGACGTGCTCGGCCCGGTCAGCCACGACCCCGCCGGCCCCGCCCAGAAGACCGGCGGGCCCGCGCTCGTGCGCGCCATCGTGCGGTTCGGCTACCCGCTCGGCGACGAGGTCGCCCGCACCCTCAAAGCCGCCATCGTGCGCAACGCGGCCGGCCGACGCAAGCCCAAGGGCGCCGCGTTCCGCCCTGCACCTACACTCAAAGTACGATTCGACGACCCGGAGCTGCTGTAAATGAAACTCGTCTTCGCCGGGACCCCACAGGTTGCCGTGCCCAGCCTGACCCTCCTGGCCTCCTCTGACCATGAGATCGCCGCCGTGGTGACCCGCCCGGATGCCGCCCTCGGTCGCAAACGCGTGCTCACACCGTCACCGGTGGCCGCTGCCGCTGAAAGCCTCGGCCTGACCGTCATCAAGGCCAACCGGCTCGACGCCGACGCGACCGCGGCCATCACCGCCCTGAACGCCGACCTCGGCGTCATCGTGGCCTACGGCGGCCTGGTGCGCGAGCCCCTGCTCTCCGCGCCCCGCCTGGGCTGGATCAACCTGCACTTCTCCCTGTTGCCCCGCTGGCGCGGTGCGGCGCCCGTGCAACGCGCGATCATGGCCGGAGACGCCGAGACCGGCGCCGCCGTGTTCCAGCTCGTCGCCGACCTCGACGCCGGAGCCGTCTTCGCCGAGCTCAGGGTCCCCATCGGCCGGCACGCCACCGCGGGCACCCTGCTGGAGAGCCTCAGCCACAGCGGTGCCGAACTGCTCCGACGCGTCGTCGACGACCTCGCAGCCGACAGCATCCGGGCCGTCGAACAGAGCGGCGAGGTCACCCTCGCCCCCAAGCTCAGCCTCGCCGACGCGCGGGTGGACTGGACGCTGCCCGGTGAGACGGTCCACGCCATCATCCGCGGCGTCACCCCCGAACCCGGCGCATTCACCGAGATCGACGGCGCCAGACTCAAACTCCACGACGTGGCCCCGGCACACGGCCAACCCGGCCTCAGCCCCGGACACATCACCCTCCACGACAAACGCGTTCTGATCGGCACCGGCACGGAGCCGCTCGAACTCATCACCGTACAACCGGCAGGAAAAACCCCAATGAAAGCACTTGACTGGTGGCGCGGAGTGGCAGCATCCGAGGTGATCGCCTCATGAGCGACCACCGGGGCGACTCCCGCCCGAACGCCGCCCACACGAACGCCGCCCACACGAACGCTGCCCGCACGAGCGCTGCACGTCCAAGTTACGTCGTGCAGCCCGCCCGCCGGGTCGCCTACGAGGTGATCGCGGCCGTCCGCGAATCCGACGCGTACGCGAACCTGTTGCTGCCCACCCGCATCCAGCGGGCGGCGCTCAACACGGCGGACGCCGCGCTGGCCACCGAGCTCACCTACGGCACCCTGCGCATGCAGGGCTTCTACGACAGGGTCATCGCCGAGGCCGCCGGCCGGCCCGTCACGGCCATCGACCCGGCCATCCTCGACGTGCTCAGGCTCGGCGCGCACCAACTGCTGGCCACCCGCGTCGCCACCCACGCCGCCGTCAACGAATCCGTCGAACTCGCCCGCCAGGTGGGCTCACGCTCCGCGACGGGCTTCACCAACGGTGTGCTGCGCGCGATCGCCCGGGTCAGCGCCGACGAGTGGCGCGAACGCATCCTCGCCGACACCACGTCGCCGGACGACACCCTCGCGGCCCTGTATTCGCACCCGGTCTGGGTGGTGCGGGCGTTCCGGCAGTCCCTGCGCCAAGAGGGTCGCGAAGCAGAACTCGAAGAGCTCCTCGCCGCCGACAACGCCGCACCGCGGGTCAACATGGTGGCGCTACCCGGCCTCGCCGGGGACACCGCCGAGCTGGGTGACCCCAACGCCTTCTCGCCCACGGGCTTCGTGCTCGCCGGGGGAGACCCGCACCACCTGATGAAGGACAGCAACGGTCGCCTGCGGGTGCAGGACGAGGGCTCCCAGCTCGCCGCCCTCGCCCTCAGCCGCGCCCGCCCGGTTGTGGAGGGCGAGCGCTGGCTCGACCTGTGCGCCGGACCCGGCGGCAAGGCTGCCCTGCTCGCCGCGGAGGCCCTGAACGGCGGCGCCAGCCTCGTCGCCAACGAGGTCGTCCCGGCCAGGGCACAGTTGGTGCGGGCGGCGCTGGCCGCTGTTCCCGCCGACGTGCCCGTGTGGGAGATGGACGGCACCTGGGTCGGCGAGGACCAGCCGCAGGTCTTCGACCGGATCCTGCTCGACGCCCCCTGCACCGGGCTCGGCGCCCTGCGCCGGCGCCCCGAGGCCCGCTGGCGGAAGCAGCCCAAGGACGTCGCGGAGCTCTCCGACCTGCAGTCCGCCCTGATCCACGCGGCGCTCGGCGCCCTCAAGCCCGGCGGCATCCTGGCCTACGTCACCTGCTCGCCGCACATCGCCGAGACCCGGGGGATCGTGGCGACCGCCCGCAAGGCCTGGGGCGACAAGATCGCGCCGATGGACACGGCCGCGGTGTTGCAGGGCCTGGCCGTGCAGCCGCTGGACCTGGCCGGCGACCCCGGCAGCGTGCAGCTCTGGCCGCACCGGCACGGCACCGACGCGATGTTCATCACCCTGCTGCAGCGGCAGCCGGACTGAGCAGCCGGACTGCGCAGCGGCATTGAGCGGCCCGCCGGCGACGATTCGGTAGGGTGAAACCATGGTTACCCGGATCAACCCGAGCATTCTCGCTGCAGACTTCGCCAACCTGGAAAGGGAATTCGGCCGCATCAGCACCGCCGACCTCGCCCACGTCGACGTCATGGACAACCACTTCGTGCCGAACCTCACCCTCGGCCTGCCCGTCGTGGAACGCCTCCTGCAGGTGTCCCCGATCCCGTTGGACATCCACCTGATGATCGACGACCCCGACCGCTGGGCGCCCGCATACGCCGAGGCCGGCGCCTACTCGGTGACCTTCCACGCCGAAGCGGCCACGGATGCCGTCGCCCTGGCCCGGCGCCTGCGCGCGATCGGCGCCAGGGCCGGCATCGCCCTCAAGCCCGGCACCCCGGTCGAGCCCTACCTCGACCTGCTCGACGAGTTCGACCAGGTCCTGGTCATGACGGTCGAGCCGGGCTTCGGCGGGCAGAGCTTCATGGCCTCGACGATGCCCAAGGTCAGCCTCCTGGCCGACGCCGTGCGGCAGCGGGGCCTCGACGTCTGGCTGCAGGTCGACGGTGGCATCACCGAGGACACCATCGCACAGGCCGCCGCGGCCGGCGCCAACACCTTCGTGGCCGGATCCAGCGTCTTCAACGGCGACCCGGCCGGGCAGATCGCCCGGCTCCGCTCGGCCGCCGAGCTGCACGCGCACGCGCACTAGGGTGCCGGACCGGTAACCTGTAGAGGTGAAAACATTCGACGACCTGTTCGCTGAGCTGAGCCAGAAGGCTCTTGACCGCCCGATTGGGTCCGGTACCGTCCGTGAACTCGACGCCGGGGTGCATGCCATCGGCAAGAAGATCGTCGAAGAGGCCGCAGAAGTCTGGATGGCCGCCGAGTACCAGAGCGACACCGAAACCGCTGAAGAGATATCGCAGCTGATCTACCACCTGCAGGTCCTGATGGTGGCGAAGGGGCTTTCCCCCGAGGACGTCTACCGACATCTGTGATGTCGTCACCTCGCGAAACCCACCCGCCTTTGGCAAGACCCACCTTTGGAAAGATTGACATGTTGAGAATCGCTGTGCCCAACAAGGGCTCGCTCGCCGAGACCGCCGCCCAGATGCTGTCGGAGGCCGGCTACAACGGCCGCCGCGACCCGCGCGACCTGGTCGTGGCCGACCCGCACAACGACGTGGAGTTCTTCTACCTGCGTCCCCGGGACATCGCCACCTACGTCGGCAGCGGCGCGCTGGACGTCGGCATCACCGGCCGTGACCTGCTGCTGGACTCCCGTTCGACCGCCGGCGAAATCGCCAGCCTCGACTTCGGTGATTCCACCTTCCGCTTCGCCGGGCCCGCCGGCCGCTTCAGCGAGCTCACCGACCTCGAGGGCCTCAGGGTAGCGACGAGTTACCCCGGCCTGGTCGGCACCTTCCTGGCCGGTCACGGCGTCACCGTCGACCTGGTCACCCTCGACGGCGCCGTCGAATCCGCCGTCCAGCTCGGCGTGGCGGATGCCGTCGCCGACGTCGTCTCCACCGGCTCCACCCTGCGGAAAGCCGGCCTTCAGATCTTCGGCCCGGTCATCCTCGAGTCGACCGCGGTGCTCATCACCTCCGAGAACGAGCACGCGGGCATCAACACCCTGCTGCGTCGCCTGCAGGGCGTGCTCGTGGCCCGCCAGTACGTCCTCGTGGACTACGACGTGCACGTGGACAACCTCGACGCCGCCTGCCAGGCCGCGTCCGGAATCGAGTCGCCCACGATCTCGTCACTGCGCGACCCGAACTGGGTGGCCGTACGGGTGATGATCCCGCGGCTGGACACCAACAGCGTGATGGACCGGCTCTACGAGCTCGGCGCCCGCGCCATCCTCGTCACCTCGATCCACAACGCCCGGTTGTAACCATGGGCCTCGCCGTTCGAGTGATCCCGTGCCTCGACGTGGCCAACGGCCGCGTCGTCAAGGGTGTCAACTTCCAGAACCTGCGCGATGCCGGTGACCCCGTCGAACTCGCCAAGCGGTACTACGAGCAGGGCGCGGACGAACTCACCTTCCTCGACGTGACAGCCACCGTCGACGACCGCTCGACGACCTACGACGTGGTGCGGGCCACCGCCGAGCAGGTCTTCATCCCGCTCACCGTGGGCGGCGGCATCCGCAGCGTCGACGACGTGTCCAGGCTGCAGGCCAGCGGCGCCGACAAGGTGGGCGTGAACAGCGCCGCCATCCTGCGGCCGGCGCTGATCTCCGAGATTGCCGACAGGTACGGCGCCCAGGTGCTGGTGCTCTCCCTCGACGTCAAACGCAGCCAGCGCATGCCCTCCGGTTTTGTGGTCACCACCCACGGCGGCCGCACCGAAACCGACCTGGACGCCCTCGCCTGGGCCCGCCAGGCGATCGAACTGGGAGCCGGCGAACTGCTGGTGAACAGCATCGACGCCGACGGCACCAAGGCCGGCTTCGACCTCGAACTGATCACGATCATGCGCGAGCTCAGCACCGTCCCGGTGATCGCGTCCGGGGGAGCGGGCCTTCTCGAGCACTTCCCGCCGGCGATCACGGCGGGAGCCGACGCCGTGCTGGCCGCCTCCGTCTTCCACAGCGGAGACCTGACGATTGGCGACGTCAAGCGTGAGCTTGCCGACGCCGGAATGGTGGTGCGCCGATGAACGTCGACGCCGCTCTGGACTCCGCCCGCTTCGACGCCACCGGGCTGCTGCCCGCCGTCATCCAGCAGTGGGACAGCGCCGAGGTGCTGATGCTGGGCTGGATGGACCGTGAGGCCCTCCGACGCACCCTCACCGAGGGCCGCGTCACCTTCTGGTCCCGCAGCCGGCAGGAGTACTGGCGCAAGGGCGACACCTCCGGCCACGCCCAGTTCGTGCGGTCAGCGGCCCTGGACTGCGACGCCGACACCCTCGTCGTGCAGGTCGAGCAGATCGGCGCGGCCTGCCACACCGGCACGCACACCTGCTTCGACGGCCGTGGCATCGACGTGACCGGGATCCTCCCCGAGGCTCAGCGATGAGTGCCGGCTCGACCACGCTGGAGACCTTCACCGGCCTGCTCGGCGAGCACCGGGTGATCCCGGTGATCCGGGAGCTCTTCGCCGACGGCGAGACGCCGGTGGGCATCTACCGCAAACTCGCCAACGGCACCGCGGGCAGTTTCCTGCTCGAATCCGCCGAACAGGGCGGCATCTGGTCGCGGTTCTCGTTCGTCGGGGTGTCCTCCTTCGGCGTGCTCACCCAGTCCGGCGACGACACCGCCTGGCTCGACTACGGTGTCTCCGCCGAGCGGGCCTTCGGTGGCGCCACCGACCTGGCGCCGCTCAACGCGCTCGCCTACCTCTACGAGCGCTGGCAGACCCCACGGCTGCCCGAGCACCCGCCGCTGACCGGCGGCCTGGTCGGCTTCATCGGCTGGGAGGCCATCCGCCAGATCGAGCGACTGCCCAACCGTCCGCCCGCGGACTACGACGTGCCCGGCCAGGCGTTCAGCTTCGTGGCCGACCTCGTCGTGATCGACCACAAGTACGGAACCGTGCAGCTCATCGCCAACGTGCTCAACGACGGCACCGACCCCACGGACACCCTGTGGCCGGCCGCCCAGGCGCGCCTGGACGCCCTGCAGACCCGGCTCACCCAACCGGCCGAGGTCTTCGTGTCCGAGGTCGACCTGTCCACCCCGGCGGCCCCGCAGCACCGCACCGAGCGAGCAGATTTCCTCGCCGCTGTCGGCACGTCCAAACAGCACATCGTCGACGGCGACGTGTTCCAGGTCGTCATCTCGCAGCGCTTCGATCAGGAATGCACCGCCGACCCGATCGACGTCTACAGGGTGCTCCGCAGCCTCAACCCCAGCCCGTACATGTACCTGCTCAGCCTCGAGTCCACCAGCGGCCAACCGTATTCGATCGTCGGGTCCTCACCCGAGGCGCTGGTGAAGGTCGCGAACACCCGGGTCTTCACCCATCCCATCGCCGGGTCCAAGCCCCGCGGCGCGACACCGGAGGCCGACGCCGACTTCGAAACCGAGCTCGCCGGCGACCCCAAGGAGCGCGCCGAGCACCTCATGCTCGTCGATCTGGCGCGCAACGACCTGCTCAAGGTCTGCCGCGCCGGATCGGTGGAGGTGACGGAGTTCATGCGCATCGAACGGTTCAGCCACATCATGCACCTGGTCTCCTCGGTCGAGGGGGACCTGCTGCCGGAGATGACCGCGATCGACGTCTTCAGGGCCACCTTCCCGGCCGGCACCCTCTCCGGTGCGCCGAAGCCACGGGCGCTGGAGATCATCGACTCCCTCGAACCGGCCCAGCGCGGCGTGTACGGCGGGGTGGTGGGCTACTTCGGTTTCGCCGGCGACGCCGACCTGGCCATCGCCATCCGCACCGCGACGATCATGAACGGTGTCGCGTACGTGCAGGCCGGTGGTGGGCTCGTCGCCGACTCCGATCCGGCGTCGGAGTTCCAGGAGTCCCAGAACAAGGCCGCGGCCCCGCTCCGCGCCGTCGCCGTGGCCAACGCGATGACCCGGGTGTACTGAATGATCACACCGCGCCGCATCAAGCCGACCCTGATCCTGGCCGTGATAGCCGCGAGCGGGCTCGCCCTGCTGGCCTGGACCCAGGTCTGGGTGACCGTGCGGCTCGCCGCGGACGGCACCGCTCAGCAGGTCCTCGACGTCACCGGCAACATCGCGGCGCCGGGCCTGACGGCCCTTGCCCTGGCCGGGCTCGCCCTGGCCGGGGCGCTCACCATCGCCGGCGTGGTCATCCGCACCATCCTGGGCCTGCTCGAAGCGCTCCTCGGAGTCAGCGTCATCCTCTCCGCCGCGCTGGCCCTGGCCGACCCGATCGGCGCAAGCGCCGCCGCTGTCACCACCGCCACGGGCCTCGCCGGCGTCGACTCCACCCGCTCGGCGGTGAGCAGCGCCGAGCTGACCTTCTGGCCGTTCCTGGCCCTCGCCGCCGGCATCCTGATGCTCATCGTCGGCCTCGTCGTGTGCGCCACCGCCCGGCGTTGGCCCGGCCCGACCACGCGCTACGAGAGCACCCGCCTGGAACCGGCGACGGATGCCACGACCGGCCAGGGGCGCCCCCGTGACGCCGTCGACGACTGGGACGGCCTCACCAGGGGCGACGACCCCACCGTCTGACCTGACTAACCCGGCAAGCTAGAATTGTCCCGCACGCCCACTGACCTTTAGGAGAACCATGAGCTTCGAGTCGGCAGACCCCGGCCACGGCCATTCGACGGCGGCCTGGACCGCAGTCACCATCATGCTGATCGCGTTCGCCATCGGCACCGTCGCGTTCTTCTTCGAGGTCGTCTGGCTCGTCTGGGCATCGGCCGTCCTCCTACTCCTCGGCCTCGTCGCCGGCTGGATCATGGCCAAGGCGGGCTACGGCGCGGCGTCGGTCGACGGAAGCCACTGACACAGTGCCCTCCGACCTCCTCGCAGAACTTCTCACCGGTTCGCTCGCCGACGCCGAGACCCGCAGGCTGGACCGCCCTCTGGCGACCGTAGAGGCCGAGGCGCTCGCCCAGGCCCCGGCCCTCGACGCGTTACACGCTCTCGCACCGTCCGACCGGGTGAAGATCATCGCCGAGGTCAAGCGCGCCAGCCCGTCCCGCGGCCCCCTGGCCGAGATCACCGACCCGGCCGCACTGGCCGTGTCCTATGAGTTCGGTGGCGCCAGCGCCATCAGCGTGCTCACCGAGGGTCGCCGGTTCCTCGGCTCGTTGGCCGACCTGGAACAGGTCAAGGCGTCCGTGTCGATTCCCGTGCTGCGCAAGGACTTCATCGGCACCGCGTACCAGGTTCTCGAAGCGCGCGCGGCGGGAGCTGACCTCGTGCTGCTCATCGTCGCAGCCCTGGACCAGACCACCCTGGGCGCCCTGCACAGCCTGGTACTCGAACTGGGCATGACCCCGCTGGTCGAGACGCACAGCGCGGACGAGGTCGAGCGGGCGTTGGATGTCGGCGCCAACCTCGTCGGCGTGAACGCCAGAAACCTCAGCACCTTCGAACTCGACCAGAACCTCTTCGCGAGCCTGGCCGACCGCATCCCCGCCGGCGTCGTCCGCGTGGCGGAGTCCGCGGTCAAGACCGCCGCCGACGTGGCGCACTACCGCGCCGCGGGCGCCGACGTCGTTCTGGTCGGTGAAGCCCTCGTCACCAGCGATCCCATTCTCACCCTCAACGAATTCCTGGCGGTATAGATGTCCAGCGCAAATCCTTCCCTCCGCGCCCAGTCCGGCCCCTACTTCGGCGATTTCGGCGGCAGGTTCGTTCCGGAGTCCCTGGTGGCCGCCCTCGATGAGCTCTCGGCCGAGTACGCCCTCGCCAAGGCCGACCCGGCCTTCGCCGCCGAGTTGTCCGAGCTGCACCGCAGCTACACCGGCCGGCCGTCGCTGATCACCGAGGTGCCCCGATTCGCCGCACACGGCGGCGGTGCCCGCATCATCCTCAAGCGCGAAGACCTCAACCACACCGGCTCCCACAAGATCAACAACGTTCTCGGCCAGGTGCTGCTCACCAAGCGCATCGGCAAGAAGCGGGTGATCGCCGAGACCGGCGCCGGTCAGCACGGCGTCGCCACGGCGACCGCCGCCGCCCTCTTCGGGTTGGACTGCGTGGTCTACATGGGTGAGGTCGACACGGAGCGCCAGGCGCTCAACGTCGCCCGGATGCGTCTGCTCGGCGCCGAGGTCGTCTCGGTGAAGACAGGCTCCCGCACCCTCAAGGATGCCATCAACGACGCGATGCGTGACTGGGTCACCAACGTGGAGACCACCAACTACGTCTTCGGCACCGTTGCCGGCCCGCACCCGTTCCCCGCCATGGTGCGGGACTTCCAGAAGATCATCGGTGAAGAGGCCAGGCAGCAGGTGCTCGACCTCACCGGGCGGCTGCCCGACGCCGTCACCGCCTGCGTCGGGGGCGGTTCCAACGCCATGGGCATCTTCCACGCGTTCCTCGACGACCCTGAGGTGGCACTGTACGGCTACGAGGCCGGCGGCGAAGGCATCGAGGGCCTGCGGCACGCCGCGACACTCACCAAAGGCCGCCCCGGCGTGTTGCACGGCGCGCGCAGCATGATGCTGCAGGACGAAGACGGTCAGACCGTCGAGTCCCACTCGATCTCCGCTGGACTCGACTACCCGGGCGTCGGTCCCGAGCACGCCTGGTTGGCCAGCCTCGGCCGGGCCAGCTACCTGCCCGTCACCGACGCCGAAGCTATGGACTCACTGCGCCTGCTCAGCCGCACCGAGGGCATCATTCCCGCCATCGAATCGGCGCACGCCCTGGCAGGGACCCTGGAGCTGGGCAAACAGCTCGGGCCGGATTCGATCATCCTGGTCAACCTTTCGGGTCGCGGCGACAAGGACATGGAAACCGCCGGCCGCTACTTCGACCTTCTCGACGCTGGAGCGCAGCAACTGTGACGAACGCAAGCACCGGTTACACAAGCACCGTCGAGACCACAATCGCCGCGCGTCGGGCCGCCGGGGGCGGCGCCCTGATCGGCTACCTGCCGGTCGGCTTCCCCACCTTGACCGAGAGCATCGACGCCGCCGTCGCGATCGCCACCAGCGGGGTCGATATCCTCGAACTCGGTCTGCCGTATTCCGACCCCGTCATGGACGGCCCGGTCATCCAGGCGGCCACCCAGCAGGCCCTGGCCAACGGTTTCCGTCTGCGGCACGGCTTCGAGGCCGTCGCTGCGATCACGGGCCAGGTCGACACCCCGGTGCTGATGATGACCTACTGGAACCCCGTGCTGCAGTACGGCGTCGACAGGTTCGCCGACGATCTGGCCGCCGCCGGGGGAGCCGGGCTGATCACGCCGGACCTGATTCCCGACGATGCTCAGACCTGGCTGGATGCCAGTGAGCGCGCCGGCCTCGACAGGGTCTTCCTGGCCGCCCCGTCGTCCTCGGACGAGCGACTGCTGCAGGCCGTCACCCGAAGCCGCGGATTCGTCTACGCGGTCTCCACCATGGGTATCACCGGAGCCCGGTCCGATGTGGACTCGGCGGCCCGGGTACTCGTCACCCGCCTGCGGGAAGCCGGCTCCGTCAACGCCTGTGTCGGCCTGGGAATCTCCACCCCCGCCCAGGTGCGCGAGGTACTGGAGTACGCCGACGGCGCCATCGTCGGGTCCGCGCTGGTGAAGGCACTGTCCGTCGGGGGAATCGACGCCGTCGCAACCCTCGCGGCGGAACTGGCCGCCGGCGCCCGCGACATCCGCGCCGCCGTCTAGCCTTGCCGTCCAACCCTGTTTCCTGACCCCGTCGGCCGTTCTCGCCGTCAGGTCCCTGCGTTTATGCCATCCCGTTTAGGGTAAATTGTCCGAGGCGGTCGATCGACCGGCTCCCAGTGACCAGAGTGTCACGATGAAAGGTTGTTGTGGTGTCGTTGCCCTTGAGCATTCCGAGCCCTGAGTGGAGCTTCTTCGACCTGGGGCCGTTCCGCATCCACGCGTATGCGATCTGCATCCTGATCGGTATCTTCCTGGCCACCGCGATGACCTCGCGGCGGCTGACGAAGCGCGGCGGCGAGCCGGGCGTGGTGCTGGATATCATCCTCTGGGCTGTGCCGCTGGGCATCGTCGGAGCCCGGATCTTCCACGTGCTCACCCACCCCAACGACTACTTCTACGACGGAGCGAACCTCTGGGACGTCTTCGCGGTGTGGAAGGGCGGCATCGCCATCTTCGGCGCCCTGCTCGGCGGCGCCGTCGGCGCGTACATCGGCACCCGACGCGCCGGCATCCGGTTCTGGTCGTTCGCCGACGCCCTGGCCCCGGGAATGCTCCTCGCCCAGGCCATGGGGCGACTCGGCAACTGGTTCAACCACGAGCTGTTCGGCCTGCCCACCACGCTCCCGTGGGGCCTGGAGATCTCCACCGACAACCCCGCGTACCCCGTCGGCCTGCCCGTCGGCACCCTCTTCCACCCCACCTTCCTGTACGAGATCGTCTGGAATCTGGTCGGTGTCGCCGTGATCCTCATCCTCGAACGCAAGTTCCGGCTGCGCTGGGGCACCGCGTTCGGTGTCTACCTGATCTGGTACGGCGCGGGACGCAGCGTGTTCGAATCGATCCGCGTCGACCCGAGCGAGATCTTCTTCGGCCTCCGCACCAACGTGTGGGCCGCCCTGTTCGCCATCCTGGTCGGCCTGATCATCATCATTGTGCAGAGCAGACGGCACACCGGAATCGAACTGAGCCCGTACCTGCCCGGGCGCGAGTGGAAGCCGGTCGACCCTGAGGTACAATCTGGTGAAACCGATTCCGTTTTCGAGGATCACGGCAATGAGGCTGATGAACCCGTTGAATCACGCGACGTCGACGCCACAAGCACAACCGACTCCCGCCCCTAACCGCGGTCATCCCACCCGGTCCACGGTTTTCGCCCTCCATTTCGGGCGGAGTGGCTTCTCTTCTTCCCGCGGGCCAACGTCGTCCCCACCTGCCAGTCATTTTGTGAGGACGGTCTAATGACGCAGCAACCCCTCTTCTCCAGGTTCAGTAGTGTTCCCTCAGCCCAGGGGCTCTACAACCCGCACGACGAACGTGATGCCTGCGGTCTCGCCATGGTCGCCACCCTGCGGGGAACGGCCGGACACGACATCATCACGCGAGCGCTCGACGCACTGCGCAACCTCGAACATCGCGGTGCGGTCGGTTCCGACGCCGGAACGGGCGACGGCGCCGGTATCGTCACCCAGATCCCGGATGAGTTCTTCCGTGCGGTGTCCACGTTCGACCTGCCCGACGCCGGACGGTACGCCGTCGGCAACGTCTTCCTGCCCACAGAACCGACCGCCCGCAGCGCGGTCAAGAGCGCCATCGAGGCCATCGCCAAGGAGGAGAACCTCCACGTTCTCGGCTGGCGCGAGGTCCCGGTTCGCCCCGACGAGGTCGGCAACCTGGCGCGGGCCGCGATGCCCGCCATCCAGCAGCTGTACGTCTCCAGCAGCCGCACCACCGAGGACGGCCTGCCCCTGGCCGGCATCAACCTGGACCGCCAGGCCGTCCGGTTGCGGAAACGCTCCGAACGCGAGGTGGAGACCTACTTCGCGTCGTTGTCCTGTCGCACCATCGTGTACAAGGGCATGGTCACGACCCTTCAGCTGGAGCCGTTCTACCCCGACCTGTCCGACGAGCGCTTCACCTCGAAGCTGGCGCTGGTGCACTCGCGGTACTCCACCAACACCTTCCCGTCCTGGCCTCTCGCGCAGCCGTTCCGGATGATCGCGCACAACGGCGAGATCAACACGGTGCAGGGCAACCGCAACTGGATGCGCGCCCGCCAGTCGCAGCTCGAATCGGAGTTGCTCGGCGACCTGAACCCGTTGTTCCCGATCGTCACCCCCGGCGCCAGCGACTCGGCGTCCTTCGATGAGGTCGTCGAACTGCTGAGCCTGTCCGGCCGGTCGCTGCCGCACGCCGTGATGATGATGGTGCCGGAGGCCTGGGAGAACCAGCCCGACCTGGACCGTGACCGCCGAGCGTTCTACGAGTACCACTCCATGTTGATGGAACCGTGGGACGGCCCCGCCGCCATCGTCTTCACCGACGGCACCCTCGTCGGCGCCACCCTGGACCGCAACGGTCTGCGGCCCGGCCGCTACGTGATCACCGACGACGGACTCGTCGTGCTCGCCAGCGAGATCGGCGTCATCGACGTCGACCCCGCCCGGGTGGTCCGCAAGGGGCGCCTGCAGCCCGGCAAGATGTTCCTCGTCGACACCGAGGCCGGCCGCATCATCGAAGATGAGGAGATCAAGGGCGACCTCGCCGCCAGCGAGCCCTGGGGCTCCTGGCTCGACGCCGGCCGGATCAACCTCAAGGACCTGCCGGAACGGGAGCACATCGTGCACCCGCCGGCATCCGTGGTCCGTCGCCAGCGCACCTTCGGCTACACCGAAGAAGAGGTACGCATTCTGCTGGCCCCGATGGCCCGCAACGGCGCGGAGCCCCTCGGTGCGATGGGCAGCGACACGCCCATCGCGGTGCTCAGCGAGCGCCCCCGGCTGCTCTTCGACTACTTCACCCAGCAGTTCGCGCAGGTGACGAACCCGCCGCTGGACTCAATCCGGGAAGAGGTCGTCACCAGCCTCAAGCTGGGCCTCGGCCCCGAGCTCAACCTGCTCGCGGCGGGCCCGGAGCACGCTCGCCAGGTGGTGCTCGACTTCCCGGTCATCGACAACGACGAGCTGGCCAAGATCCAGCACATCGACACGTCCCCCGGCAGCCGCACCACCACCACGATCCGTGGCCTCTACAGATTCGACGAGGGTCCCAGCGCACTCTCCAACCGGATCGAGGAAATGTGCCACGAGGTCGACGCGGCCATCGAGGACGGCGCTCTCTTCATCGTGCTGTCCGACCGGGACAGCACCAAGGACCTCGCGCCCATCCCGTCGCTGCTGATGATCGCGGCCGTGCACCACCACCTCATCCGCACCGAGAACCGGCTCAAGGTCGGCATCGTCGTGGAAGCCGGTGACGTGCGCGAGGTGCACCACGTGGCGCTCCTCATCGGGTACGGCGCCAGCGCCGTCAACCCGTACCTGGCCATGGAGACCTGCGAGGACCTCGTGCGCAGCGGCTTCATCACCACCGTCACGCCCGAGAAGGCCGTGAAGAACGTGATCAAGGCGCTCGGCAAGGGCGTACTCAAGATCATGTCCAAGATGGGCATCTCCACGGTGTCGTCCTACGCCGGCGCGCAGACCTTCGAGGCCGTCGGCCTGAGCCAGGTCTTCATCGACCAGTACTTCACCGGCACCACGAGCAAGCTCGGCGGCGTCGGGATCGACGTGATCGCGGCCGAGAACCTCGAACGCCACACCGGCGCCTACCCGCCGGATGCCGCCGTCACCGTGCACGAGCGTCTCGCCACCGGCGGCGAATACCAGTGGCGTCGCGACGGTTCCCCGCACCTGTTCAACCCCGAGACCATCTTCAGGTTGCAGCACTCCACCCGCACCCGCCGCTACGACATCTTCAAGGAGTACACCAAGCTCGTCGACGACCAGTCGGAGAGCCTGATGACGCTGCGTGGCATGTTCGCCTTCAACATCGGGCAGCGAAAGCCCATCCCGATCGACGAGGTCGAGTCGGTCGCATCGATCGTGAAGAAGTTCTCCACCGGCGCGATGAGTTACGGCTCCATCTCGCAGGAGGCTCACGAGACCCTCGCCATCGCGATGAACCGGCTCGGCGGCAAGTCCAACACCGGTGAGGGCGGCGAGGACCTCGACCGTCTGCTCGACCCGACACGGCGGAGCGCGGTCAAGCAGGTCGCGTCCGGCCGGTTCGGCGTCACGAGCATGTACCTCACCCACGCCGACGACATCCAGATCAAGCTCGCCCAGGGTGCCAAGCCGGGGGAGGGCGGCCAGTTGCCGCCCACCAAGGTTTACCCGTGGGTCGCCCGCACTCGGCACGCCACCGCGGGCGTCGGCCTGATCTCGCCACCCCCCCACCACGACATCTACTCGATCGAAGACCTCAAGCAGCTGATCTTCGACCTCAAGCGGGCCAACCCGACCGCGCGCATCCACACCAAACTGGTCAGCCAGTCCGGTATCGGTGCCGTCGCGGCCGGCGTCGCCAAGGCGCTCTCCGACGTGATCCTGGTATCAGGACACGACGGCGGCACCGGCGCGAGCCCGCTCAACTCGCTCAAGCACGCCGGCACCCCCTGGGAACTCGGCCTGGCCGAGACCCAGCAGACCCTGATGCTGAACGGGATGCGCGACAGGGTCGTGCTCCAGGTCGACGGCCAGCTCAAGACCGGCCGTGACGTCGTCATCGGCGCCCTGCTCGGAGCTGAGGAGTTCGGTTTCGCCACCGCCCCTCTAATCGTCGAGGGCTGCATCATGATGCGGGTCTGCCACCTGGACACCTGCCCGGTCGGCGTCGCAACCCAGAACCCCGAGCTCCGCAAGCGGTTCAGCGGCAAGGCCGACTACGTGGTGAACTTCTTCGAGTTCATCGCGCAGGAGGTGCGCGAGTACCTCGCCGAGCTCGGCTTCCGGAGCCTCGACGAGGCCACCGGCCGCAAGGAACTGTTGAACGTGAACGGCGCCCTCAACCACTGGAAGGCATCCGGGCTCAACCTGGCGCCGATCCTGGTCGGCCCCGACTTCTCCGCCGGCGAACCGCGACGTTCCAGCCGGGAGCAGGAGCACGAACTCGACGAGCACTTCGACGTCGAGCTGATCAGGCAGAGCGCCAATGTGCTCGAGCACGGCGGCCAGGTCACGATCGCGCTGCCGATCCGGAACACCGAACGCGCCGTCGGCACCATGCTGGGCCACCAGGTGACCCTGCGGCACGGCGAGAACGGCCTGCCGGCCGGCTCCATCGACGTCACCCTGACCGGGTCGGCGGGGCAGTCCCTCGGCGCTTTCCTGCCCAGCGGCATCACCCTGCGCCTCGAGGGGGATTCCAACGACTACGTCGGCAAGGGCCTCTCCGGCGGGCAGATCATCGTGCGCCCCGACCGCGGCAGCGTCTTCGCTGCCGAGGAGAACGTGATCGCCGGAAACGTGATCGGCTACGGCGCGACCCTGGGCAGCATTTTCATCCGCGGCATCGTCGGTGAACGATTCCTGGTGCGCAACTCCGGTGCGACCGCCGTCGTCGAGGGGGTGGGCGACCACGCCCTCGAGTACATGACCGGTGGACTCGCCGTGATTCTCGGCGAGACCGGCCGTAACCTCGGCGCGGGCATGTCCGGCGGAACCGCATACATCTACCGGCTGCGCTCGGAGCTCGTCAACCGTGACTCGCTGGACTCCGGCGAACTCACCCTGCTGCCGCTCGGCAGCGCCGACATCGAAATCGTCGGGGACCTGCTGGAACAGCACCTGGAACAGACCGATTCTGTTCTGGCCGCGCGGCTCCTCGCCGACCGCGACACGACAATGAAGAACTTCGTCAAGGTGCTGCCGCGTGACTACGCAGCCGTCCTGGCGACGAGGCAGAGCGCCGTGGCCGAGGGGCTCGACCCCGACGGCGACGTGGTCTGGAACCGCATCTTGGAGGTAACCAATGGCTGACCCGAAGGGATTCCTGAAGACCACGGACCGGGAACTTCCCGCCCGTCGTCCGGTCTCCATCCGTCTGATGGACTGGAAAGAGGTCTACGAGGCCGGCGACTCCGCCGTGCTCAAGCGCCAGGCCGGCCGCTGCATGGACTGCGGTGTTCCGTTCTGCCACCAGGGCTGCCCGCTGGGCAACCTGATCCCGGAGTGGAACGACCTCACCTGGCGTGACGAGGGCCGACAGGCCATCGAGCGTCTGCACGCGACGAACAACTTCCCCGAGTTCACCGGCCGGCTCTGCCCGGCACCGTGCGAGTCCGCCTGCGTCCTCGGCATCAACCAGCCGGCGGTGACCATCAAGCAGGTCGAGGTCTCGATCATCGACCAGGCCTTCGCCGAGGGCTGGGTCACCCCCCAGCCGCCCGGCCGACTCACCGGCAAGACCATCGCCGTCGTCGGCTCCGGACCGGCCGGACTCGCCGCCGCCCAGCAGCTGACCAGGGCCGGGCACACCGTGGCCGTGTTCGAACGCGACGACCGCATCGGCGGCCTGCTGCGCTACGGCATCCCGGACTTCAAAATGGAGAAGAAGCACCTCGACCTGCGTCTGTCCCAGATGACCGCAGAGGGCACCCGCTTCCGCGCCGGCGTCAACATCGGGGTGGACATCACCTGGACCGATCTGCGGGCCAGGTACGACGCTGTCGTCATCGCGACCGGCGCCATGGTGCCCCGCGACCTGCCGATTCCGGGGCGCGACTTGCCCGGGGTGCATTTCGCGATGGAATACCTCGTGCAGCAAAACAAGGTTGGCGCCGGCGACACCGTCGACAACCAGATCCTCGCCGAAGGCAAGCATGTCGTCGTGCTCGGCGGCGGTGACACCGGTGCGGACTGCATCGGCACCGCGAACCGTCAGCTGGCCGCCTCGGTGACCAACCTGGCCATCGGCAAGCAGCCCGGTGACAGCCGCCCGGAACACCAGCCCTGGCCGATGTCGCCGACCCTGTTCGAGGTATCCAGTGCCCACGAAGAGGGCGGCACCCGGGAATACCTCGCGTCCACCATCGAGTTCCTGGCCAACGACGCCGGTGAGGTGCGTGCCATCCGGGTCGCCGAAACCGAATATCTCGATGGCCGACGGGTGCCCAAAGCCGGAACCGAACGGGAGATTCCCGCTGATCTGGTGTTGCTGGCACTGGGCTTCACCGGTCCGGACAGCGCCGAACTGACCCATGATCTGCATCTGCCGCTCGACGACCGGAGTAATGTCGTCCGTGATAGTGATTACCAGACCAGCCACGAGGGTGTATTCGTTGCCGGAGATGCAGGCCGAGGTCAGTCGCTCATCGTATGGGCGATCGCCGAAGGACGCGCTGCTGCGGCAGCCGTCGATCGGTATCTCGAAGGCGAGACTCAACTGCCCGCCCCGGTGAAGCCGACGGATCATTCGTTTGCCATCTGAGCGTCCGAACTGATTCCGCTGCCCATTCTCCAACCAACCGAACGCACCAATGCGCCACACCGGCGCGGAAACCGGAGATCCACCAGTATGAGACGCGCGAAAATCGTCGCCACCCTCGGGCCGGCAGCATCCAGCTACGAACAGATCCGCGCCATTATCGACGCCGGCGTTGACGTCTGCCGTATGAACCTGAGCCACGGTGACTACACCGTGCACGAAGGCGTTTACGCCAACATCCGGAAGGCAGCCAACGACTCCGGCCGTGCCGTCGCCGTGATGGTCGACCTGCAGGGCCCGAAGATCCGTCTGGGCAAGTTCGAGGGCGGACCGTACGACCTCGCCGTCGGCGACATCTTCAAGATCACCACCGAGGACATCCTCGGCACCAAGGAACTGTCCGGCACGACCTACAAGGGCCTGCCGAACGACGTCAAGCAGGGGGACTTCCTCCTGATCGACGACGGCAAGGTCAAGGTCGAGGTCGTCGAGACCGACGGCACCGTCGTGACCACGAAGGTCATCGTCGCCGGCCCGGTGTCGAACAACAAGGGCATCAACCTGCCCGGTGTTGCCGTCAACGTGCCTGCCCTGTCCGTCAAGGACGAGGCCGACCTGCGTTGGGGCCTGCGCCTCGGCACCGACCTCATCGCGCTGTCCTTCGTGCGCAACGCGGCCGACATCGACCGGGTGCACGAGATCATGGCCGAAGAGGGCCGCAAGGTTCCCGTCATCGCCAAGATCGAGAAGCCGCAGGCCGTCGAGGCACTCGAGGGCATCGTCGACGCGTTCGACGCGATCATGGTGGCCCGTGGCGACCTGGGTGTCGAGCTTCCGCTCGAGGCCGTCCCGATCGTGCAGAAGCACGCCGTCGAACTGGCCCGCCGCATGGCGAAGCCGGTCATCGTCGCAACGCAGATGCTCGAATCGATGATCCACAGCCCCGTTCCCACGCGCGCGGAGACGTCCGACGTCGCCAACGCCGTGCTCGACGGTGCTGACGCGGTCATGCTCAGCGGCGAGACCAGCGTCGGCGAATACCCGGTGGTCACCGTTCAGACGATGGCGCGCATCGTGGCCTCCACCGAGGAGCACGGCCTGGAGCGGATCGCACCGCTCACCAACAAGCCGCGCACCCAGGGCGGCGCCATCACGCTGGCCGCCATCGAGGTCGCTGAATTCGTCGAGGCCAAGTACCTCTGCATCTTCACCGAGTCAGGAGACTCCGCGCGTCGTATGTCGCGCCTGCGCTCCTCGATCCCGATGCTGGCCTTCACCCCCGAGGCGAGCATCCGTCGTCGCCTCGCGTTGACCTGGGGCGTGCAGACGTACCTGGTCGACCGGGTGACCCACACCGACTCGATGTTCGGTCAGGTCGACGACATCCTGCTCGGCCAGGGCCTGGCTGAGATCGGCGACAAGGTCGTGGTGATCTCCGGATCCCCTCCCGGAATCGCGGGTTCGACGAACGACATCCGGGTTCACCGCATCGGTGACGCCCACAACGGTGTCGCTCCGGCGTACGCCCAGCAGTAACCAGCAGTACGACAACAGCCCCGCGGAGAAATCCGCGGGGCTGTTGTCGTATCCGTGGCGAAGACCCTCTGGGCGGCCGTGCACGGTCGATGGACGACTGTGCGGTCGACTGACGGACACAACGGACGGATGCGGCGACCGATCGCTGAGACGGGCGTGTGCGGGCGCTGGAGGCCCGGCTGCGGGGGAGGAGGACGCCGATCAGGGACAGAAACACCGCATGCCCGCCGCCGGTGGAACCGGGCAACGGGCATGCGGTGAAGTGGTACCGGTGGTGGGACTCGAACCCACACGTCCTTGCGAACAAAGCATTTTGAGTGCTCCGCGTCTGCCATTCCGCCACACCGGCTCACAACACCTGCACCAGAATACCGTAGGCTTTTGGCTGTGACCGACCAAGAGACAACTCCAGTACCCCCCCGCCGCGTCGTTGTAGCGGAGGATGAATCCCTCATCAGGCTCGACATCGTCGAGATCCTCCGAGACAACGGATTCGAAGTGGTGGGCGAAGCCGGCGACGGTGAGACCGCTGTGGCCCTGGCCACCGAGCTCCGCCCCGACCTGGTGATCATGGACGTCAAGATGCCGCACCTCGACGGGATCTCCGCCGCGGAACGCATCACCAAGGCCCACATCGCCCCGGTCGTACTGCTCACTGCGTTCAGCCAGAAGGAACTGGTCGAGCGCGCGAGCGAGGCCGGCGCCCTGGCGTACGTCGTGAAGCCGTTCACCCCGAACGACCTGCTGCCCGCGATCGAGATCGCCCTCTCGCGGTACAGCCAGATCATCACCCTCGAGGCCGAGGTCGCCGACCTGGTCGAACGTTTCGAGACCCGCAAGCTCGTCGACCGGGCCAAGGGCCTGCTCAACGAGAAGATGGGCCTGACCGAGCCGGAGGCGTTCCGATGGATCCAGAAGGCGTCCATGGACCGCCGTCTGACCATGCACGATGTCGCACAGGCGATCATCGAACAGCTCTCCGCCAAGAAATAGTCGGCCAGCCACAAAGCAGCCGGCACCACCGTCACGAAAAAAGCGGGTCCCTCCGGTGAGGGGCCCGCTTTTTCGTGCTCGCAGAGCGGATCAGCGTGCTGCCGGCTGGTCCAGGATCAGGTTGGTGATGCGGATCGTCGAACAGCGACGGCCCGCATCGTCGGTCACCACGATCTCGTGGGTGGTGAGCGTGCGCCCCAGGTGGATCGGGGTGCACACGGCGGTGACATACCCGGAGGTGGCCGAGCCGGTATGGCTGGCGTTGATCTCGATGCCCACGGCGAGCTTGCCGGGGCCGGCGTGCAGATTGGCCGACATCGACCCGAGCGACTCGCCCATCACCACGTAGGCGCCGCCGTGCAGCAGCATGGCCGGCTGGGTGTTGCCCTCGACGGGCATCCGCGCCACGGCCCTCTCGAGTGAGAACTCGGTGAACTCGATGCCCATCTTGTCGGCCAGGTCGCCGGCGCCGCGTGCCTTCGTCCAGGCGAGGAAGTCGGTGGTGCTCTCGGGCGGGTTCTGCTCGGTCATGGTCACCTCGTGGCTCGGCTCAGCCCCACCGGAGGCGGCTTGTAGGCTGGGACTGTGTCGGAATCAAAAAAGCCTACCCTGATGATCATCGATGGCCACTCGCTGGCGTACCGGGCGTTCCACGCCCTGCCCATCGACAGCTTCCAAACCCAGGACGGGCAGCACACCAACGCCATCCACGGGTTCCTGTCGATGCTGCTGAGCCTGCTCCGCACCGAGAATCCGAGCCACATCGCCGTGGCATTCGATATCTCCCGGTATTCCTTCCGCACCCGCGACTACCCCGAATACAAGGGCACCAGGGCGATCACTCCGTCGGAGTTCAAGGGCCAGGTGCCCCTGCTCCAGGAAGCCCTCAAGGCCCTGAATATCACCACCCTGACCAAGGACGACTACGAGGCAGACGATATCCTCGCGACGCTGTCGGTCCGCGGCACCGCCGAGGGCTACGACGTCTTCGTGGTGTCCGGCGACCGGGACACGATCCAGTTGGTCAACGACACCGTCACCCTGCTCTACCCGGCCAGCCAGGGCGTTTCGGCGCTGACCAGGTATGACCCGGCCAAGGTGCGCGAGAAGTACGGCATCGCCCCCGAACAGTACCCGGACATCGCCGCGTTGGTCGGCGAGACCAGCGACAACCTGATCGGCATCAGCAAGGTCGGCGAGAAGACGGCCGTGAAGTGGCTTGAGAGGTTCGGCAGCCTCGACGCGATCCTCGAGCACGCCGACGAGATCACCGGCGTTGTCGGCGCCAACCTGCGCGAGCAGAAGGACAATGCGATCCGCAACCGCCGCCTCAACCGGCTGGTCACCGACCTCGACCTGCCCGTCGAGCTGCGCGACCTGGTGCGCGGACCGATCGACGAGGACGCCGTGCGTGAGGTCTTCGGGCGCCTGGAGTTCCGCACCCTGCTGGACAGGGTGATCAAGCTCGAGGCCAACGCCAACGCCAACGGCAATGGCAACGGGACCGCCACCGGTGACGCCGCCGGCGCGGCTCCGGTCACCGAGGTCCCCGCGGCGGCGAAGGCACCGGTGCAGCGCGAACTGCTCGACGAGGAACTCGCCACCTGGCTGGACCGGGTGACCACGACCGGAACCGCCCTTTCCGTCACCGTTGAGCTCCTCAACGGCCTGCCGATCGGCTTCGGCCTGGCCACGGCCACCGAGACCGCGACGGTGGCCTGGCAGCCCGGTCGGGCCGATTACCGGCCGCTCGAGGAATGGCTCGCGGGCCCGAGCCCCAAGGTCATGCACGACGCCAAGCCGCAGGTGAAGGCCCTCACCCGCGCCGGCCTGGTGCTGAACGGATTGGCCATCGACACCCTGGTGGCCGGTTGGCTGCTGCGCCCGGGCGGCCCTGACAAGACTCTCGCCGACCTCGTCAAGCGCTACCTCGACGAGACCGTGCCCGTCGTCGACCCCAACCAGCTGGTGCCGGATGAGAGCGTCGCCGGCGGCGTCGCCGTGGACTCCTGGTACACGGTGCGCCTCGCCGCCGCCGTGACCGCGTTGCTCGACTCGGGTTCGCGAACCGTTCTGACCGACATCGAGATGCCCACCCTGATGACACTGGCAGCCATGGAACTGACCGGCGTCGCGGTCAATCACACCGAACTCGCGGCCCTGTCCGTACAGCTGGGCGACACCGCAGCGGAGCTCGCGGCCGGCGCCTACGCCCAGATCGGCCGCGAGGTCAATCTCGGTTCTCCCAAGCAGCTGCAGGAGGTGCTCTTCGATCAGCTGGGCATGCCGCGCACCCGGGCCAACAAGACCGGCTTCACCACGGATGCCGGCGCCCTCGCCGATCTGCAGGCCAGCAACCCGCACCCGTTCCTCGACCTGCTCCTGAAGCACCGGGACGCCACGAAGCTGCGCCAGATCGTGGAAACCCTGGACCGGGCCATCGACGACACCGGCCGCATCCACACCACCTACGTGCAGATCGGCACCGCCACCGGCCGGATCTCCTCCACCGACCCGAACCTGCAGAACATCCCCGTCCGCACCGAGGAAGGCCGCCGCATCCGGGCCGCGTTCCATGCCGGGTCCGGCTCCGAAAGCCTCCTCACCGCCGACTACTCGCAGATCGAGATGCGCATCATGGCGCACCTCTCCGAGGACGCCGGCCTCATCGAGGCGTTCAACGCCGGCGAAGACCTGCACAGGTTCGTCGGCGCCAGGGTCTTCGGTGTCGCACCTGAGGACGTGACCGGGGAGATGCGCAACAAGGTCAAGGCCATGTCGTACGGGCTTGCCTACGGGCTCAGCGCCTTCGGCCTGTCCAAGCAGCTGCGCATCGAATCGCGCGAGGCCAAGCAGCTCATCGCCGACTACTTCGCCAGGTTCGGCGCCGTACGCGACTACCTGCGCCGGGTGGTCGAGCAGGCCAAGGTCGACGGCTACACCACGACGATCTTCGGCCGCCGCCGGCCGTTCCCCGAGTTGAACAGCCCCAACCGGGTGCTGCGGGACAACGCCGAACGGGCCGCTCTGAACGCACCCATCCAGGGTTCTGCCGCCGACCTGATGAAGATCGCGATGAACAACATCGCGCTCGACCTGCGCGAACAGGACCTGCAGAGCCGCATGATGCTTCAGGTTCACGACGAACTGATCTTCGAGGTCGCCCCGGGGGAGTGGGACGCTCTGCAGCACGTCGTCACCCAGCGGATGGAGTCCGCGGCCGACCTGCTGGTGCCGCTGGACGTGCAGGTGGGCCGCGGGGCCAACTGGGACGCCGCAGCGCACTGACCTGGGCCATGTCCTAGGCTCGGGGGATGACTCTGAACGAAGGCCGGACACCCACCCCCGTCGACCAGATCGCCGAGGGGTGGGTCGACACCCTGGTGTCGCTCGATCCCACTGTGGGCACCTATATCGGCCGGTCGGCGGACGGTTCGGGCTTTGCGGACTATTCGCCGGACGGCCACGCCGCCTACGTGCAGGCCGCGGCCGCCACCATCCGGCTGCTGGACGACAGCGTCCCGGTCGACGACGTTGACAGGGTCACCCGCACCGATCTGCGCAGCAGCCTCGCGCTGGACCTGGAGAGCTCCGCCGCCTGCCTGCAGCTGCGCGACCTCAACGTCATCGCGTCACCCGCGCAGGGCATCCGCGAGGTCTTCGACCTCATGCCCACCGCCACGGTCGAGGATTGGCGCAACATCTCCGCGCGCCTGGGCGCCGTGCCGGCGGCCATCACGGGCTACATCGAAACCCTGCGCCTCGGCATCGAGCAGGGCACCACGCCGGCCCGGCGGCAGGTGCGCGAGGTGCTCGACCAGGCCAGACGCAACGCCGCCAACGACGGGTTCTTCAACCACTTCGTCGCCGACGCCGGCCTCGAGCACGGTTCGCTGCCGGCCTCCCTGGCCACCGACCTCGGTGCCGGAGCCCACGCGGCGGCCACCGCCTACGAGCGGCTGGCGACGTTCCTCGCCGACGAGCTCGAGCCCCGTGCCACCGAGCAGGATGCCGTCGGCCGGGACCTCTACGCGTTGAGGTCGCGGCACTTCCTCGGCGCCACCATCGACCTCGACGAAACGTACGAGTGGGGCATCCAGGAACTCGCCCGCATGACAGAGGAACAGGAGAGCGTGGCCAGGCAGATCAAGCCCGGCGCCACCGTTCTCGAGGCGATCGCGTTCCTGGACACCGACCCGGCCCGGAAGTTGCACGGCACCGACGCCCTGCAACGCTGGATGCAGGAGACCAGCGACCGGGCCGTCGCCGAACTCGGCGCCACCCAGTTCGACATTCCCGAGGAGATCCGCCGTCTGGAGTGCCTGATCGCCCCCACCCAGGAGGGCGGCATCTACTACACCGGACCCACCGATGATTTCTCCCGCCCCGGCCGGATGTGGTGGTCGGTGCCCGTCGGCGTCACCGAATTCGACACCTGGCGCGAACTCACCACGGTCTATCACGAGGGAATCCCCGGCCATCACCTGCAGATCGGCCAGGCGGTTTACAACCGGGCGTCCCTGAACACCTGGCGCCGCCAGCTGGCCGGCACGTCTGGCCACGCGGAGGGCTGGGCGCTCTACGCCGAGCGGCTGATGGAGCAGTTGGGCTACCTGGACGATCCCGCCGACAGGCTCGGCATGCTCGACGGGCAGCGGATGCGCGCTGCCAGGGTCGTGCTCGACATCGGAGTGCACCTGGGCAAGAAGGTGCCGGACGGGTCGCAGACCTGGACCGCCGACTACGCCTTCGACTTCCTGGCCGGAAACGTGAACATGAACGACGGCTTCGTGAAGTTCGAGGTGAACCGGTACCTCGGCTGGCCCGGCCAGGCACCGTCGTACAAGGTGGGCCAACGCATCTGGGAGCAACTGCGCGATGACGCCAAGGCCCGCGAGGGAACCGGCTTCGACATCAAGGAGTTCCACCGCCGCGCCCTCGACCTCGGCGGGGTCGGCCTCGACACCCTCCGGTCGGCTTTGCAGAACTGACCCGGTGCCGATGCCGTCGCCGTACGAGGCCGCCCTCGGCGGTGACCTGACGGGACTGCACCCACAGCTGCGCGCCTACTTCACGGCTATCCCGGCCGGTCGGCACGGCCTCGGCCGGGGGACCTTCGACAGGGTCGGCACCCCGCGGCGCTGGCTGTGGCCGGTTCTGGCGCTGCTGGCCCGCGACGCTGTGCTGTTCCCGGTTTGGGAACACGACGTGCCCTTCCTGGTCGTGAACCGGCCGGGACCCGATCGGGTGCATGCTGTGCGCCGCTTTGAATTTCCGGCCGGGTCCCGCGACATGATCGATGTCATCGGCGCGGATGCCGGCGGCCTCGCCGACCGCCTCGGCCGGAGCGGACGCCTGGAAACCCGCCTTGACGCCCGCATTGTCGACGGTGCCCTGCACCTGGATTCCGCAGGTGTCTACGTGCACCTCGCCGGTCGCCGGGTTCCGGTCCCACGGCTGTGCGCGCCCCTGGTTCACCTGACGGAACGCTTCGACGACGGTGACCAGCGGCAGCACGTGCAGGTCACCGTGAGCCTGCCGTTCGTCGGGCGGGTATACGAATACTCGGGGTCCTTTCGGTACTCGATCGAAGACGCGTGAGATGCGTTGCCGCCGCCGCCGAGAACGGGTTGCCGGGGCGCTCCCGAAACAGCTAAGCTTCACTGTCACGCTTGTGACGAATTAGCCGCTGCCAGTCGCGGATCTTGAACACGTATCGCACGACCTTCCCTTCTGGCCCGAATATGTCCATCCTGGAGCAACTACTACATGACAATCGCAACGACCGAACGGGCACCCAAGCAGGTCGCCATCAACGACATCGGATCTGCTGAAGACTTCCTTGCCGCGGTCGAAAAGACTCTGAAATTCTTCAACGACGGCGACCTCATCGAGGGCACCGTTGTGAAGATCGACCGCGACGAGGTCCTCCTCGACGTCGGCTACAAGACCGAGGGTGTCATCCCCTCCCGCGAGCTCTCCATCAAGCACGACGTCGACCCCTCTGAGGTCGTCAAGGTCGGCGACCTGGTCGAGGCACTCGTTCTTCAGAAGGAAGACAAAGAAGGCCGTCTCATCCTGTCGAAGAAGCGCGCTCAGTACGAGCGTGCATGGGGCGACGTCGAGAAGATCAAGGAATCCGACGGAGTCGTCACCGGTTCGGTCATTGAGGTCGTCAAGGGCGGGCTCATCGTCGACATCGGCCTGCGCGGCTTCCTGCCGGCATCGCTCATCGAGCTTCGCCGTGTTCGCGACCTGACCCCGTACCTGGGCCAGGAGATCGAGGCCAAGATCCTCGAACTCGACAAGAACCGCAACAACGTCGTCCTGTCGCGCCGCGCCCTGCTCGAGCAGACGCAGTCCGAGAGCCGCACCACGTTCCTCAACAACCTCCAGAAGGGACAGGTCCGCAAGGGCGTCGTCTCGTCGATCGTCAACTTCGGTGCGTTCGTCGACCTGGGTGGCGTTGACGGTCTGGTACACGTCTCCGAGCTCAGCTGGAAGCACATTGAGCACGCCAGCGAGGTCGTCGAGGTCGGTCAGGAAGTCACCGTCGAGATCCTCGAGGTCGACCTGGACCGCGAGCGCGTTTCCCTGTCGCTCAAGGCCACGCAGGAAGACCCGTGGCAGGTCTTCGCCCGCACCCACGCCATCGGCCAGGTTGCACCGGGTAAGGTCACCAAGCTCGTCCCCTTCGGCGCGTTCGTTCGCGTTGCAGAGGGCATCGAGGGCCTGGTCCACATCTCCGAGCTGTCCGGCAAGCACGTCGAACTCGCCGAGCAGGTTGTCTCTGTCGGCGACGAGGTGTTCGTCAAGGTCATCGACATCGACCTGGAGCGTCGCCGCATCTCGCTGAGCCTCAAGCAGGCCAACGATGGTGTCGACCCCGAGGGCACCGAGTTCGACCCGGCACTCTACGGAATGCTCACCGAGTACGACGACCAGGGCAACTACAAGTACCCCGAGGGCTTCGACCCGGAGACCAACGAGTGGCGCGAAGGCTTCGACTCCCAGCGCGAGAAGTGGGAGCAGGACTACGCTGCAGCCCAGGCTCGCTGGGAAGCACACAAGAAGCAGGTCGCATCCGCGAACGACGAGATCATCGCCCCCGGCGATGTCGCGTCCGCAGCCGGTAACTCGTTCACCAGTGAGGCTGCCGGAGCCGGCACCCTCGCCGACGACGAGGCGCTTGCCGCACTGCGCGAGAAGCTGTCCAGCAACAACTAGAAGCTGGCAACAACTAGCAACTAGCATCACCTGCCCGGCGCATGCCGGGACCAGCACAGGCCGGGCCCTTCGGGGTCCGGCCTGTACCGGTTAAGCAGCGCCCCTCCGTTAGCATGGGGCGGTGTACTTGATTGGGTTGACCGGCGGGATCGCATCGGGCAAGAGCACCGTGGCGAAGCGATTCGCCGAGCACGGAGCCGCGGTGATCGACGCCGATCAGCTCGCCCGGGCCGCCGTGGCGCCGGGCACCGATGCGCTGGCCCATATCGCCGACATCTTCGGCCCCGAAGTCATCGCCGAGGACGGCAGCCTCAACCGCGCCCGCCTGGGCTCGATAGTATTCGGCAACCCCACCGCCCTCAGCGTCCTCAACAACGTGGTCCACCCCGCCGTGCGTGCGCTCTCCAGCGCGGCCATCGCCGCCGCCGAGCGCGCCGACCCTGAGGCCGTCGTCGTCTACGACGTTCCCCTGTTGGTTGAGGCGTCCGTCGGCCACCCCTTCGACCTGATCGTGGTCGTCCACGCCGAAGCCGAGACTCGGGTGCGCCGCATGGTCGAGCTGCGCGGCATGCCGGAAGACGACGCCCGCCGCCGGATCAGCGCCCAGGCCGGCGACGCCGACCGCCTCGCCGTCGCCGACGTCGTGATCGACTCGATGGGCTCCCTCGACGAGACCCTGGCCCAGGTCGACCGGCTGTGGGATTCGAAGCTTCGCGCAAACCACCGGCCCGCCCACTCCGACTCCAGTGTCGGTGGCGCTCCTTAGACTGGAAGCATGGAACCCACCCGCGCCGTTCATCCCTTCGAGGTCGTGAGCGAGTACACGCCCAGCGGCGACCAGCCCGGCGCCATCGCCGAACTCACCGGCCGGATCAACGCCGGTGAAACCGACATCGTGCTGCTCGGCGCCACCGGAACCGGCAAGTCCGCGACGACAGCCTGGCTGATCGAGCAGGTACAACGCCCCACCCTGGTCCTCGCCCACAACAAGACCCTGGCCGCGCAGCTTGTGAACGAGTTCCGCGAACTGATGCCCAACAACGCCGTCGAGTACTTCGTGTCGTACTACGACTACTACCAGCCGGAGGCGTACGTGCCGCAGACCGACACGTTCATCGAGAAGGACTCCTCGATCAACGAGGAAGTCGAACGGCTCCGGCACTCCACCACCAACTCGCTACTCAGCCGACGCGACGTCATCGTCGTCTCCACGGTGTCCTGCATCTACGGCCTGGGCACCCCCGAGGGTTACCTGGAAGCCATGGTGGCGCTGCAGGTCGGCCAAAAGGTTGACCGGGACTGGCTGATCCGCAAATTCGTGGCCATGCAGTACCAGCGCAACGACGTCGACTTCTCCCGCGGCCACTTCAGGGTGCGCGGCGACACCATCGAGATCATCCCGATGTACGAAGAACTCGCCATCCGCATCGAGATGTTCGGTGACGAAATCGAGGCGCTCTACAGCCTGCATCCGCTCACCGGCGATGTCGTGCGAAAGCTCGATGCCGTGTCGGTGTTCCCCGGTTCCCACTACGTGGCCAGCACCGACGTCATGCAGCGGGCGATGGTGACGATCAAGGAAGAACTGGAGGAACGGCTGGGCCAGTTGGAACGCGAGGGCAAGCTGCTGGAAGCACAACGCCTGCGGATGCGGACCACCTTCGACCTGGAGATGATGGAACAGATCGGATTCTGCTCCGGCATCGAGAACTACTCCCGGCACATCGACGGGAGAAGCGCGGGGGAGCCCGGGCACTGCCTGCTCGATTACTTCCCCGACGACTTCCTTGTGGTCATCGACGAGTCCCATGTGACGGTGCCGCAGATCGGCGCCATGTTCGAGGGCGACTCGTCACGCAAGCGCACCCTGGTCGAGCACGGGTTCCGGTTGCCCAGCGCGCTGGACAACCGCCCGCTCAAGTGGAACGAGTTCAAGGGCCGGGTCGGCCAGACCGTGTACCTCTCCGCCACCCCCGGCAAGTACGAGATGGGCATCGCCGACGGCATCGTCGAGCAGATCATCCGCCCGACCGGTCTGATCGACCCGCAGATCATCGTCAAGCCGTCCGCCGGTCAGATCGATGACCTGCTCGAGCAGATCCGTCTGCGCGTCGAACTCAACGAGCGGGTGCTGGTGACCACCCTGACCAAGAAGATGGCCGAGGAACTCACCGACTTCCTCACCGAGGCCGGCGTTCGGGTGCGGTACCTGCACTCAGACGTCGACACCCTGCGCCGGGTGGAGCTGCTCACCGAGCTGCGCCAGGGCCTGTACGACGTGCTGGTGGGCATCAACCTGCTCCGGGAGGGCCTCGACCTGCCCGAGGTGTCCCTGGTGGCCATCCTCGACGCCGACAAGGAAGGGTTCCTGCGCTCGTCCACCTCGCTGATCCAGACCATCGGTCGCGCCGCGCGCAACGTCTCCGGCGAGGTGCATATGTATGCCGACAGGATGACCGACTCGATGGCCAGGGCCATCGACGAGACCGACCGGCGCCGGGAGAAGCAGGTGGAGTACAACACCCTGCACGGCATCGATCCCACCCCGCTCCGCAAGCGCATCGCCGACATCACCGACGCGCTCTCCCGCGAGGAGGCTGACACCGCCGAGCTGCTGGCCGGCCGTGACGCCCGCCGCCGCAGCCCCACACCGTCGGTGCGCAAGGGCCTCGCGGCCAACGGCGCCAACGACCTCGAATCGATCATCGCCGACCTCAACGCCCAGATGCTCGAGGCCGCCGGCGAACTCAAGTTCGAATTGGCCGGCAGGCTGCGCGACGAAGTGTCCGAGCTCAAGCGGGAGCTTCGTCAGATGGAGAAGGCCGGCCACCTGAGCTAGCGGGTCGGGCGGCACTGCGCTGTCGGTGGCACTGCGGTGTCGGTGGTACTGCATAGACTCGAATGGTGTCAATTTCCAAGGTAGAGCAGGGCTCTCAACTCAGCGTCCGTGGTGCACGCGTGCACAACTTGCACAACGTCAACCTCGACATCCCCCGCGATTCGCTCGTGGTGTTCACAGGTCTCTCCGGGTCGGGCAAATCATCGCTCGCCTTCGATACGATTTTCGCGGAGGGCCAACGGCGGTACGTCGAATCCCTGTCGGCCTATGCGCGCCAGTTCCTCGGGCAGGTCGACAGGCCCGACGTCGACTTCATCGAGGGGCTCAGCCCCGCCGTGTCCATCGACCAGAAATCCACCAACCGCAACCCGCGGTCCACCGTGGGCACCATCACCGAGATCTACGATTACATGCGCCTGCTCTGGGCACGTATCGGGGTGCCGCACTGTGCCGTCTGCGGGGAGATCATCCAGTCGCAGACCGTGCAGCAGATCGCCGATCAGCTCATGGAAATGGAAACCGGCGTGCGGTACCAGATCCTGAGCCCGATCGTGTCGCAGAAAAAGGGCGAGTTCGTCGACCTGTTTAAGGAGCTCGCCGCCGGCGGGTACTCCCGCGCAATGGTCGACGGCGTCCAGATCCAGTTGAACGAACCACCCACGCTGAAGAAGCAGCTCAAGCACGACATCTCCGTGGTCGTCGACCGCCTCGTCGCCGGCCCCGACCTGCTCAGCCGGCTCACCGACTCCCTGGAGACGGCGCTCAAGCTCACCGACGGCCTCGTGCAGGTCAACTTCGTCGACCTCACCGGCGACGAGGCCTGGCAGAGCTATTCAGAAAAGCTCTCCTGCCCGAACAACCACCCCGTGCAGCTCACCGAGATCGAACCGCGCACCTTCTCGTTCAACGCACCGTTCGGTGCCTGCCCCGAATGCTCCGGCCTGGGAACCCGTATGTCCGTCGACGAGGACCTACTTCTCGGCGACCCGGACCTGAGCATCGCTGAGGGTGTCGTACTGCCCTGGACCACCCAGGGCAAGGGACTCTTCCAGTACTACGAGAAGCTCCTGGACGGGCTTGCCCGCGACCTCAAGTTCTCGCTCGACACACCGTGGAAGAAGCTCCCGGCCGAGGTGCGCACCGCTGTCATGCGCGGCGACAACTTCGAGGTCAAGGTCAAATGGAAGAACCGTTACGGCCGGGAGATGAGCTACACCTCCGGTTTCGAAGGTGTTGTGCCCTACATCGAGCGCCAGTTCCTGCAGGCCGAAACCGACACCCAGCGCCAGCGCTGGGGGGAATACCTGCGCGAGGTGGACTGCCCGGTTTGCGACGGCACCCGGCTCAAGCCTGAGGTACTCGCCGTTCTCGTGCACGAGATGAGCATCGCCGATATCTGCCGACTCAGCCTCGCCGATGCCCGGGACTTCATGGACAAGCTCGAACTCACCGAACGCGAGAAGACCATTGCCGCCCAGGTGCTGCGCGAGATCAAGGTGCGACTGGACTTCCTGCTTCGGGTGGGCCTGAACTACCTCAGCCTGGCCCGCGCGGCCGCGACCCTGTCCGGCGGCGAGGCCCAACGCATCCGGCTGGCCACCCAGATCGGTTCGGGACTGACCGGGGTGCTCTACGTCCTCGACGAGCCCAGCATCGGGCTGCACCAGCGCGACAACCGGCGCCTCATCGAGACGCTGGTCGCGCTCCGCGACCTGGGCAACACCCTCATCGTCGTGGAACACGACGAGGACACCATCAAGACCGCTGACTGGGTGGTCGACATCGGACCGGGCGCCGGCGTCAACGGCGGACACGTCGTGCACTCGGGGTCGTATGCTGACCTGCTCACCAACACGAAGTCCCTCACCGCGGACTACCTCTCCGGCCGGAAGTCGATCGCCACCCCGGCGACACGTCGGCCGCTGGACCCCGACCGTGAGATCACCGTGGTGGGTGCCGAGGCGAACAACCTGCGGAAAGTCACGGTCAAGTTCCCGCTGGGCGTCTTCACCGCCGTCACCGGCGTCAGCGGGTCCGGCAAATCATCCCTCGTCAACGACGTGCTGTACAGGGTCCTCGCCAACCGGCTCAACGGCGCCCGGAAGCTGCCCGGCCGGCACACGAAGGTCACCGGCCTCGACCAGCTCGACAAGGTGATCCACGTGGACCAGGCCCCCATCGGACGCACCCCGCGCTCGAACCCGGCCACCTACACCGGCGTGTTCGACAAAATCCGCAACCTGTTCGCCGAGACCATGGAGGCCAAGGCCCGCGGCTACCTGCCCGGCAGGTTCAGCTTCAACGTCAAGGGCGGCCGCTGCGAGGCATGCTCCGGCGACGGCACCATCAAGATCGAGATGAACTTCCTGCCCGACGTGTACGTGGCCTGTGAGGTCTGCGGGGGAGCGCGGTACAACCGCGACACCCTCACCGTGCACTACAAGGGCAAGAACATCGCCGAGGTCCTCGACATGCCGATCAGCGAGGCCGCCGAGTTCTTCGAACCGATCTCGGCGATCCACCGGTTCCTCAAAACCCTCGTCGAGGTGGGGCTCGGGTATGTGCGCCTGGGGCAGAGCGCCACGACCCTCTCCGGCGGTGAGGCGCAGCGGGTCAAGCTGGCCACCGAACTGCAGCGCCGTTCCAACGGGCGCAGCGTGTACGTTCTCGACGAGCCGACCACCGGCCTGCACTTCGAGGACGTACGGAAGCTCCTGCTGGTGCTGAACAGCCTCGTTGACAAGGGCAACACCGTCATCGTCATCGAGCACAACCTCGACGTGATCAAGTCGGCCGACTGGGTCATCGACCTGGGTCCGGAGGGCGGTTCCGGCGGGGGCAAGGTGCTCGCCACCGGAACGCCCGAGCACGTCGCGGCAGTGAAGAAGAGCCACACCGGAGCATTCCTGAAGGAGGTCCTCGCCACACGGTAGGCGCAGGAGAACATGTCTGACGCTCTGAGCTATCGCCCCAAGCCCGGGGAGATCCCCACCCAACCCGGTGTCTACAGGTTTCGCGACGCCTCCCGACGGGTGCTGTACGTGGGCAAGGCCAAGAACCTGCGTGCCCGGCTGAGTAACTACTTCGCGCCGCTGAGCAGCCTGCACGAACGCACCCGGCGGATGGTGACGACGGCGGCCAGCGTCGAATGGACGACCGTGGGCACAGAGATCGAGGCGCTGCAGCTCGAGTGGACCTGGATCAACGAATTCGACCCGCCGTTCAACGTGCAGTTCAAGGACGACAAGTCGTACCCGTACCTCGCGGTGACCCTGGCGGACGAGGCACCGCGGGCGCTCGTGACCCGCACGTCCGGCATCAAGGGCGCCCGCTACTTCGGGCCGTACCCCAAGGTGTGGGCCGTGCACGAGACCATCGACCTGATGCTCAAGGCCTTCCCGATCCGCACCTGCAACAACGCCAACTACAAGCGTGCCATGCAGTCGGGCAAGCCCTGCTTCGCCGGCCAGATCGGTCGCTGCTTCGGGCCCTGCTCCGGCAAGGTGGGCATCGAGGAACACCGCAAGATCGTCAACGAATTCGTCAGTTTCATGGGCAGCCAGGATCGCAAGCTCATCAACAGCCTCACGGCCCAGATGAAGGACGCCGCTCTGGCGCAGGACTACGAAACCGCCGCCAGGCGGCGCGACCAGGTGAAGGCGCTCAACGCCGTGCTGGAGAAGAGCGCCGTCGTGCTGCGCGACAACGTCGACATCGACCTGTTCGCGATCGAACAGGACGAGCTCGCCGCGGCCGTTCAACTGTTCATCGTCCGCGGCGGGCGCATCCGCGGTGTGCGCGGCTGGGTCGTCGACAAGGAACTCGACCTGAGCATCAGTGAACTGATCGACTCGATCATGCAGACCGCGTACACCGGCGACGCCGTGCCGCCCCGGGAAATCGTGCTGCCGGAGCTGCCGGACGACGCCGACGCCCTCGAAGGCTGGCTCGGCGAGATCGCGCACCGCAAGGTGCGGCTCGTCGCGGCCCAGCGCGGCGAGAAGGCCGCCCTGCTGGTCACGGCCACCCAGAACGCCAAGCAGGCGCTGATGCTCTACAAGACCCGGCGCAGCTCCGACTTCGTCGCCAGATCGAAGGCCCTCGAGGACCTCCAGGAGGCACTGGGCATGGAATCCGCCCCGCTCCGGATGGAGTGCTACGACGTGTCGCATCTCGGCGGGACCAACATCGTGGCCTCCATGGTGGTCTTCGAGGACGGGCTGCCGCGGAAGGACGAGTACCGCCGGTTCGGTGTCCCGGAGTCCACCGACGACACCGATTCCCTGTATCGGGTCCTCACCCGGCGGCTGGCCTACCTGGTTCCCGACGACGCCACCCCGGAGGCTCTACCGAAGGGCGGCGTCATCGCGGTGCCGGCCAACCCGCTTGACGGCATGATCGTCGCGGAGGCCTCCGGCGCGGACGAGCCCGCCGCGGACGAGGCGGACCCAACAGCGAAACGAGCGAAATTCCGCTACCAACCGAACCTGCTCATCGTCGACGGCGGGCAACCGCAGGTCGCGGCAGCGGCACGCGCCCTGCGGGAGTCCGGAGTCCAGGGCATCACCCTGTGCGGCATCGCGAAACGGCTGGAGGAAATCTGGCTGCCGGATTCCGAGTACCCGGTGATCCTGCCGCGCAACAGCGACGCCTTGTTCCTCATCCAACGCATCCGCGACGAAGCGCACCGCTTCGCCATCACTCATCAGCGCGCCAGACGCAAGCGGGACATCAACACCATCCTCGGCGAAATTCCCGGCTTGGGCCCCGCCCGCATCAAAGTGCTGTTGGTGCACTTCGGGTCGGTCGCCCGCCTCAGAGAGGCGTCGGTCGACTCGATCGCCGAGATCCGGGGGATCGGACCTGCCCTCGCCGAGGGCATTCACCGGCACCTGCGCGCCTAGAGACGCCCCCGGTCGGTAGGCTGGACATTCACTAACTTCGACCGAAGGCGTAATCCAGCATGAGCACGGACACCGAAAAGCAGGAAATGCTGATCGTTACCGGCATGTCCGGCGCCGGTCGATCGACCGTCGCCAACGCGCTGGAGGACCTCGGCTGGTACGTGGTCGACAACCTGCCGCCGCAGATGCTGCGCCCACTGGTCGAGCTCGTCGGACGGGCGGGCACCAGCCTGCCCAAGATCGCGGCCGTCGTCGACATCCGTGGCCGGGACTTCTTCGGCGATTTCCAGGAACTCGTCCAGGCGCTCCGCAGCGGCACCCAGGTCCGGGTGATCTTCCTCGAAGCGCGTGACGATGTGCTCGTCCGCCGATTCGAAGCGGTTCGGCGCCCCCACCCGCTACAGGGTGAGGGGACGATCCTGGACGGCATCTCCGCCGAGCGCACCCGGCTGGCCGTCGTGCGAGAATCCTGCGACATCGTCATCGACACGTCGGATCTCAACATCCACCAGCTCGCCACCACGATCACCGAGCGCTTCGCTGCGGAGAACGCGGCCGGGCTGCACCTCACCGTGATGAGTTTCGGGTTCAAGTACGGGTTACCCACCGATGTCGACATGGTCGCCGACGCCCGGTTCCTGCCGAATCCGTTTTGGATCCCCGAACTTCGCTCGCACACCGGCCTCGACCCCGAGGTCAGCGAATACGTGCTCGGCCAGGACGGTGCGCGTGAGTTCATCACCAGCTACGCGGCCGCCGTCCGACCGGTGCTCGCCGGCTACCAGCGCGAGAACAAGCGTCACGCCACCATCGCCATCGGCTGCACCGGAGGCAAGCACCGCTCGGTGGCCATGGCGAGGGAACTCGCCGGCCTGCTCCAAGAATTTCCCGGCGTCGCGGTAAGCCTCAAGCACCGCGACCTCGGACGAGAATAACGACACGGTCTGCCGTCCAACGTGACGGCCGGCCCGAACAACAGAATGGAAATGACGATTGGCACTCACCATCGACGTCAAAGATGAACTATCCCGCGTCGAGGTTTCGAAGACCACGGTTCGCGCGGCCGAACTGGCGACGATCCTGCGTTTCTCCGGCGGTCTGCACATGATCTCCGGTCGAATCGCCATCGAGTCGGAACTCGATACCCCGCTGTTGGCCCGCCGGGTGCGGAAGGACCTCGCCGAACTGTACGGCGTGCGCAGCGACGTGTCTGTGATCACGGCGTCCGGGCTCCGCCGCACCAACCACTACCTCGTGCGGGTGCTCGACGGCGGCGAAACACTGGCCAGGCAGACGGGACTGCTCGACGCCCGCCGCCGCCCCATCCGTGGACTGCCCAACCGTCTGACGACGGGTTCGAAGGAAGAGATCGCCGCGGTCTGGCGTGGTGCGTTCCTCGCGGCCGGCTCGCTGACCGACCCCGGTCGCTCCGCCGCCCTCGAAGTCGTCTGCCCGGGCAACGAGGCCGCCATGGCCATCGTGGGTGCCGCCGGGCGCCTCGGCATCGTCGCGAAGGCCCGCGAGGTACGCGGCGTCCACCGCGTCGTCATCCGTGACGGTGACGCCATCGGCGCGATGCTCGTGCAGATGGGCGCCGCGGAAACCGTGCTCAACTGGGAAGCGCTGCGCCAACGCCGCGAGGTGCGTGCCACGGCCAACCGCCTGGTGAACTTCGACGACGCCAACCTGCGCCGCTCCGCCCAGGCCGCGGTCGCGGCGTGCGCCCGGGTCGACAGGGCGATGGAGATCCTCGGCGACGACATCCCGGAACACCTGCGATATGCGGGGGAGCTGCGCCTGTCCTTCCGGGACTCCAGCCTCGACGAACTCGGCCACCACGCCGACCCGCCCATGACCAAGGACGCGGTGGCCGGCCGGATCCGGCGCCTCCTGGCGATGGCAGACAAGAAGGCCGTCGACCTGGGCATCCCCGGCACCGACGCCAACCTGCCGGCCGATCTCGACGACGTCTGATCACCCCTCTGCTGACGGCCTGCACACCGGTAATAGGGGACTAACGTCCCCTATTCACCTGAGTAGACTAAAAAGGTCACTTACAGTGCAGATGACGAGAGAAATCGCGTCGCTGCCACACAATGAGGAGATACGAGCTATGGCCGAATACACCCTGCCTGAACTGGCTTACGACTACTCTGCGCTCGCGCCGAGTATCAGCGGCACCATTATGGAACTCCACCACAGCAAGCACCACCAGGCCTACGTGACCGGCGCCAACACCGCCCTCGCCCAGCTGGCGGAGGCTCGCGACTCAGGCAGTCTCGTGTACGTCAACAAGCTCGAGAAGGACCTCGCGTTCAACCTCGGCGGCCACGTCAACCACTCGATCTTCTGGACCAACATGTCCCCGAACGGTGGCGACAAGCCGGTCGGTGAACTCGCCAGCGCAATCGATGACTTCTTCGGTTCCTTTGATAAGTTCCAGGCGCACTTCGCGGCCACCGCGATGGGCGTGCAGGGTTCCGGCTGGTCAGTGCTGGCCTGGGACTCCGTCGGTCAGCGCCTGATCATCCAGCAGTTCTTCGACCAGCAGGCCAACTTCGCGGCCGGCACGGTACCGATCCTCATGCTCGATGTCTGGGAGCACGCCTACTACCTCGACTACCAGAACGTGCGCGCCGACTACGTCAAGGCGTTCTGGAACATCGTCGACTGGGAGAACGTCCAGGCGCGATTCGTCGCCGCTCGCGAGAAGACCAGCGGACTCCTGCTGCTCTCCTAGAGTCTCCCCACTCACACCTTCAGTTCTTTTCCTTCCCACCACCCGGCGCCACACGCGTCATCAATAACAGGAGCTATTTTGTCTGTAAAGATTGGCATTAACGGATTTGGCCGCATTGGCCGCAACTACCTGCGCGCCGCACTGGCCCAGGGCAGCGACATCGAAATTGTCGCCGTCAACGACCTCACCGACACCAAGACCCTGGCGCACCTCCTCAAATACGACTCCATCACGGGCCGTCTGGACGCCACCGTCTCCGTCGAGGGCGACTCCATCCTCGTCAACGGCAAGCCGATCAAGGTTCTCGCCGAGCGCGACCCGGCCAACCTCCCCTGGGGCGCCCTGGGCGTCGACATCGTGATCGAGTCGACCGGTCGCTTCACCAAGGCCGACGATGCGCGCAAGCACATCACCGCCGGTGCCAAGAAGGTCATCGTCTCCGCTCCCGCCACCGGCGACGTTGCGACGATCGTCATGGGCGTCAACGAGGAGACTTACGACTCCGCGAAGTTCGACATCATCTCCAACGCGTCCTGCACCACGAACTGCCTCGCACCGCTGGCCAAGGTCTTCAACGACAACTTCGGCATCAAGAGTGGCCTGATGACCACCATCCACGCGTACACCGCAGACCAGAACCTGCAGGATGGCCCGCACAGCGACCTGCGTCGCGCCCGCGCCGCCGCCGTCAACATCATCCCGACCTCGACCGGCGCCGCCAAGGCCCTGGGCATCGTCCTCCCGGAGCTCGCCGGCAAGCTTGACGGCTTCGCCCTGCGCGTACCCGTGCCCACCGGTTCCATCACCGACCTGACCGTCATCGCCGAGAAGCCGGTCACCGTCGAAGCCATCAAGGCCGCGTACAAGGCAGCAGCAGAGGGCCCCCTCAAGGGCATCCTGATGTACACCGAGGACGAGATCGTCTCCAGCGACATCGTGACCGACCCGCACTCCTCGATCTTCGACGCCGGCCTGCTGCGCGTCCTGGGCGACCAGGTCAAGCTGTCCTCCTGGTACGACAACGAGTGGGGCTACTCCAACCGCATGGTTGACCTCACCGAGTTCGTCGCCGAGCGCATCTAACTAAGGGACACGCAGTGACGCTTCGCACTATCGAATCGCTGGGATCGCTCCACGGCAAGCGCGTCATCGTTCGGTGTGATCTGAACGTTCCGTTGAAGGACGGTCAGATCACCGACGATGGCCGCGTGCGGGCGTCCCTGCCCACCCTCAAGGCTCTGGTCGAGCAGGGTGCCCGTCTGGTGATCGTTTCTCACCTCGGGCGCCCTGACGGCCAGGTCAACCCCAAGTACAGCCTGGCGCCCGTTGCGGCGCGTCTGGCCGAACTGATCGGTTCCCCGGTGGCGTTCGCCACCGACACCGTCGGAGAATCTGCCCAGGCCGCGGTCGCGGCTCTGACAGACGGTGACATCGTCGTACTGGAGAACCTGCGCTTCAACGCGGGCGAAACCAGCAAGGTCGAAACCGAGCGGGTGGCCTTCGCCACCGAGCTCTCGGCGCTCGGCGATGCCCTGGTCTCCGACGGCTTCGGCGTCGTCCACCGCAAGCAGGCCAGCGTCTTCGACCTGGCCCAGATCCTGCCGAGCGCGGCCGGCCTGCTCATCGCAGCAGAGCTCGACGTACTCGACCGCCTCACCGAGAAGCCCGAGGCGCCGTACACGGTGATCCTCGGCGGCTCGAAGGTGTCGGACAAGCTCGGGGTCATCGGCCACCTGCTGCCGCGGGTGAACTCGCTCCTGATCGGCGGCGGCATGCTGTTCACCTTCCTCGCGGCCCAAGGCCACAAGGTCGGCGCCAGCCTGCTCGAGGTCGACCAGATCGAGACCGTTCGCGGATACCTCGCCGAGGCCGACCGTCTCGGTGTGAAGATCGTCCTGCCGACCGACGTCGTCGTCGCCTCCAAGTTCGGGGCAGACGCCGAGTACGTCACCACGCCGGCCGATCAGATCGAGGACACCCCGTTCGGCGCTGCCGGACTGGGCCTGGACATCGGACCCGACACCGCGGCCGCATTCGCTGCAATCATCCGGGTGTCGAAGACCGTGTTCTGGAACGGCCCGATGGGCGTTTTCGAACTGGCACCCTTCGCGGACGGCACCCGCACGGTTGCCGCCGCACTCACCGAGGTCAATGGGCTCAGCGTTGTCGGCGGAGGAGACTCCGCCGCTGCCGTGCGCATCCTCGGTTTCAACGATGACCAGTTCGGTCATATTTCTACCGGCGGTGGCGCCAGCCTCGAGTTCCTCGAGGGTAAGCGACTGCCAGGACTGGAGGTCCTCGGATGGCAGTAAACACGCGTGTTCCCCTGATTGCAGGAAACTGGAAGATGAACCTGGACCACCTCCAGGCCATCGCCTTCGTGCAGAAGCTGGCGTGGAGCCTCAAGGACGCCGGACACGACTTCACCTCCACCGAGGTCGCCGTGTTCCCGCCGTTCACCGACCTGCGCAGCGTGCAGACGCTGGTCGCAGCGGACAAGCTGCCCCTGGCCTACGGCGGACAGGACGTCTCCACTCAGGAGTCCGGTGCGTACACCGGCGAGATCTCGGCGGCCTTCCTGGCCGCGCTTGAATGCCAGTACGTGCTGATCGGCCACTCTGAGCGACGCACCCTGCACAACGAGACCGACGAGGTCGTCGCCGCCAAGGTGACCGCCGCGTTGAAGCACAACCTGGTTCCCATCATCTGCGTCGGCGAAACCGCCGCAGACCTGGAACTGCACGGTCCCAGCGCCGTTCCGGTCGCACAGCTCAAGGCTGCGCTTGCCGGAGTCGACAACGCCGCAGACATCGTCGTGGCGTACGAACCGGTCTGGGCCATCGGCTCCGGCCAGGCGGCAACGCCCGACCAGGCAGAACAGGTTGCGGCCGCGCTGCGGCTGACTCTGGCCGAGGTGCTCGGCCAGGACGTCGCCGACAAGACCCGGATCCTCTACGGGGGTTCCGTCAAGGGCGTCAACATCGCCGGCTTCATGAAGGAACCGAACGTTGACGGAGCACTGGTGGGAGGCGCGAGCCTGGACATCACCGAGTTCTCCAGCATCGTTCGCTTCCAGAAGCACGTCGGACTGTAAAGTGGCCCCGTCGTACCCCCTCCGGGGGGTGCGGCGGGTTTTGTTTGCCGTCAGGCTATAATTGCCAGTGGTCTTGGTGGAGCTCTAGCGCCCATCGTTTTGTGAAAGGTTTCGCGTGGAGATTCTCCAGGTTGTATTGCAGGTTTTGCTCGGCATCACGAGCCTCCTGCTCACCATGCTCATTTTGCTCCACAAGGGGCGCGGTGGGGGTCTATCCGACATGTTCGGCGGTGGGGTCACCTCGAACCTCGGGGCCTCCGGCGTTGCGGAACGTAACCTCAACCGCATCACCATCATCCTGGCCGTACTGTGGATTTCCTGCATCGTCGTGCTGGGCTTGATCACCAAATTCGATACCGGCGCCTAACGACGTCGTAGCGTCGCGGGACCCCACCCGCGACGCCAACCGTATCCGGTCACCCACGGCGGGACCGGAACGCAGCAGTACAACCCGAACACGCCGAACAGTTTTTATAGCGGAGGAACACAATGGCATCTGGTGGAAGCGCAATTCGCGGCTCGCGAGTCGGAGCCGGCCCCATGGGCGAGCAGGACCGTGGTTTTCACGCTGATCGCATCCGCGTCTCCTACTGGGACGCACTCGGCAACGAGACCGTTCGGTACTTCGCCGCCAACCTGCCTGACGAAGAGATCCCCGACACCATCGATTGCCCGTCGTCGGGACTCCCCGCCGGTCGCGACAAAGAGAACCCGCCGTCGGTGGTCAAGCTGGAACCGTACAAGACGCACCTGGCCTACGTGAAGGAACGCCGCACCGAAGAGGAAGCGGAATCCCTCCTGGAGGAGGCTCTCCAGCAGCTTCGGGTGCGTCGCGGGAAGCTCAGCGCCACCAACTAGCTGACACAAGAAAAAGCGCATCGGTTCCGAGGAACCGATGCGCTTTTTCAGTGTCTGACGGGCTCAGTGCGGCTGAGCGATCAGGTTCTCCGGAACCTCCGCGGCGGCCTCGCCGTCGACGAAGAAATCGGTGTAGTGGCGACCGCGGATGCCGGCGACGGGCACCTCGTCACGACTCGCGCCGGCCAGCGCCAGGCCGAGCGCCGACGCCTTGTCGGTGCCGGACACAACGAGCCAGATGCGCTCGGACGAGTTGATCACCCATCGGGTGAGGCTGAGCCGCTCCGAAGGGGGCTTGGGGGAGTTCAGCACCGCGATGACCGTGAGGTCGTTCTCCCGGATACCCTGCATGTGCGGGAAAAGCGACGCGATGTGGCCGTCAGGCCCGACCCCGAGGAAAGTGACGTCGAACTGGGGCACCAAAGAATCCGGTGCCGCCTGGGTCTTGAGCTCGGCCGCGTAACGATCGGCGGCGGCATCCAGGTCCAGGCCCTCATCCGACGCCGGGAACGAGTGCACGTTCGCTGCGGGGATGTCGATATGGTCCAGCAATGCCGCACGCGCCTGTACCTCGTTGCGGTCGGCGTGCGTGCGCGGAACCCAGCGCTCGTCGCCCCACCAGAAGTCGATCTTGGCCCAGTCCACGCTGTCGCGGTCGGGGGAGGCGTTGATGGCTTCGAGCACACCGGTTCCGACGGTTCCGCCGGTCAGGACCACGTGGGCGTGTCCCTGCTCGTGCAGGATGTCGGCCATCTTGGTGATGAATCGGGCGGCGACCGAGTCGATCAGGGCCGACTTGTCGGCGTGTACGAGCACGCGCCTGTCGTGTGTCATGAGTGGTCTCCGGTCGATGTGGTGGGACCCGCCAGTTGGGGCAGGCCGCGGGTGATGACCTCGCCGTACAGTTCGTCGGGGTCGAGGCGGCGCAGCTCGTCGCTCAGGCAGTCGCGCAGGCTGCGGCGCTTGAGGGTCAGGTCCTGCACGGGCTGGCCGGACTGCGTGAGGGTGGCGATGCCGGGGACCTCGCGCTCGAGCGAGATCACCCCGGACGCCCGGGTGAGGTGCACGCCGTGGATGCCGTTCGCGTGCTGGCCCGACGTGAGTTCGTAGTCGACCGGCACCTGCAGCTGCAGCTGCAACCAGGCCGCGAGAAGGGTGGTGGAGGGGGAGTCCAGCGCACCGCTGACGGACACGGCGGTGATGGACTCGTACGGCGGCTGGTCCAACACCGCGGCGAGCTGAGCACGCCACAGGGTCAACCGCGTCCAGGCGAAGTCGGTGTCACCCGGCCGGTAGGTGGAACAGATGCGCGTGAGAGCGGCCTGCGGGTCGGGCTGAGCGGACGCGTCGGTGATTCGCCGGTAGGCGATGCGTCCCAACGGCGACTCGGCGGGCACCGCAGGGGCCTCGCCGGGCCACCACGCCACGACGGGGGCGTCGGGCAGCAGGAGTCCGGTGACGAGGCTCTCCGGGTCGCTGGCGGCGTCACCGTAGGCGCGCAGCACGATGACCTCGCTCGCGCCGGCGTCTCCGCCGACCCGGATCTCGGCGTCCACCCTGGGTTCGTGCGCTGCGGTGCCCTCTGCCTGGGTGGAGAGCACGATGACCCGCATCGGGTGCTCACGTGACGCATCGTTCGCGGCCTCGATGGCATCTTCCTCGTGGCCGAGCTCGGCCGCGATGATGAGGGTGAGCACCCGGCCGAGGGCGACAGCGCCGCCCTCTTCCCTGATGCGCACCAGTGCCTTGGAGATCTTGGCCGTGGTGGTGTCCGGCAGATCGACGATCATGGGCGTCTCCAGTTCCGGCCGTCTCGTGACAGCAGTTCGTCGGCTGATGCGGGCCCCCAGGTTCCGGGTCGGTATTGTTCCGGCTGGCCCTGGGTGGTCCAGAATTCTTCGATCGGGTCGAGAATCTTCCAGGACAACTCGACTTCCTCGTGGCGGGGGAAGAGCGGCGGGTCGCCCAGCAACACGTCCAGGATCAGACGTTCGTAAGCCTCGGGGCTGGCTTCGGTGAACGCGTGACCGTAGCCGAAGTCCATGGTCACGTCGCGCACCTGCATGCCGACACCGGGAACCTTAGAGCCGAACCGGATCGTGACGCCCTCATCGGGCTGGACCCTGATGACCAGGGCGTTCTCGCCCAGTGCGGCCGTCTGGCTCTTCTCGAAGAGGTACTGCGGTGCCCGCTTGAAGACAACGGCGATCTCGGTGACCCGGCGGCCGAGGCGCTTGCCGGCGCGGAGATAGAACGGCACACCCGACCAACGCCGGGTGTCGATCTCGAGGCGCAGAGCGGCGTAGGTTTCGGTCAGCGACTCGGGGTTCATGCCGTCTTCCTCGAGGAACCCGAGGATCTTCTCGCCACCCTGCCAGCCGCCGGCGTACTGGCCACGGGCGGTCCCCGTTGCCAGGTCTTCCGGCAGGCGCACGGAGGCGAGGACTTTTTCTTTCTCGGTGCGCAGGTCGGCGGCGTCGAAGGAGATGGGCTCCTCCATCGCGGTGAGGGCCAACAGCTGCAGGAGGTGGTTCTGGATGACGTCGCGGGCGGCGCCGATTCCGTCGTAGTAGCCGGCACGTCCGCCGACGCCGATGTCTTCGGCCATGGTGATCTGCACGTGGTCGACGTAGTTGGCGTTCCAGATCGGTTCGTACAACTGGTTCGCGAAGCGCAGCGCCAGAATGTTCTGCACCGTCTCCTTGCCCAGGTAGTGGTCGATGCGGAACACCGAATCGGCCGGGAAGACCGACTCGACGACGTCGTTGAGCTCGCGAGCCGTTTTGAGGTCGCTACCGAACGGCTTCTCGATGACGACACGTCGCCATTGACCGTTCTTCTGCTCCGCCAAGCCGGACCTGCGCAGCTGCTCGGTCACCTGGGGGAACGCCTTCGGGGGGATCGACAGGTAGAACGCATGGTTGCCCATGGTTCCCCGCTCGCGGTCGAGCTCCTCAATGGTTTCCTTGAGGAGCTCGAACGCGGCGTCGTCGTCGAAGGTGCCCGGCACGAAGCGGATGCCCTCGGCCAACTGGGCCCAGACATCCTCGTGGAACTCGGTGCGTGCGTACTCCTTGACAGAGTCGTGCACCACCTGCATGAAGTCCTGGTTGTCCCAATCCCGGCGGGCGAACCCGACGAGGGCGAACCCCGGCGGCAAAAGCCCCCGGTTGGCCAGGTCATAGACGGCGGGCATGAGTTTCTTCCGCGACAGGTCTCCGGTAACGCCGAAGATGACGAGGCTGGAGGGCCCCGCGATCCGGTTCAGGCGATAGTCGGAGGGCGAACGCAACGGATTGAACTCCGGGGTGATTTCCACCGGGGACATGCAGCTCCTTCGAGGATTTATGCGGTACGGCGCGAAGACGTGACTTAGCGGAGCGCGTTGAACAGCGTGCTGATGTTCGCGGCCGGGTCGGTCAACGTCAGGGTGAGCACGGGGCGGCCCTTGTCGGCGAGGACGCTGGCGTCGCCACCGGCCTGAGCCTGGATGAGCTCACCGAACGTGAACGGACGGTCAGGGATGTCGAGGTCCTCAGCGGGGGTGCTGAGGATCTGCAGGAACACACCGGTGGGGGTGCCACCCTTGTGGAACTGACCGGTGGAGTGCAGGAACCGGGGTCCCCAGCCGAACGTGACCGGGCGCTTGGACAACGTCGCGAGCAGACCACGCAGCTCGGCGAGCTGGGGGAGCGCCAGACGGTCCACGTAGGCCTGCACGGCGACGTACCCGTCGGGGCCGAGTTCCTCGAGCAGCGCGTCGATGGCGCTGGCCAAGTCGCTCGCGGCACCGATCACGTGGGGCGTGCCGCGAACCTCGATGCCGTCGGAGATGAACGCCGCGGGTTCGGGCTCCGGACGCGAGTCCAGAAGGCCCCGGGTCGCAATCTTGGCGGATTCGACGTCCGGCTGGTCGAACGGGTTGATCCCGAGCAACCGGCCGGCGATGACCGTCGCGTATTCCCAGACCAGGAACTGCGCGCCGAGGGTTCCGCTGACGCGGATCTCGTCTGCACCGTCGTGGTCGACGAAGACCTCGTCACCGGCATCCGCCACAACGCGCACGATCTGCACGTCGGGCAGCGCCGCGGTGAGCTCCGGTGCGTCAAGATCGAGCACGACGGGCAGGATGCCGGTACCGATCTTGCCGGTCGACTCGGCGATGAGCTGTTCGGCCCAGTCGGCGAAACCCACGATGTGGGTGCCGTCGGCAACGATGGCCAGCTTGTCCCGGCGGGGACTGGTCGAGGCGATGGCCGCACCGAGGATCAGCCCGGGGTTGTCCACGGAGTCGACCGCCAGCGCCAACGAGACCGCTTCGGCCTCGTCGAGCAGCTGTCCGATGTCGACGCCGGCCAGACCGGACGGCACCAGGCCGAACGCGGTCAGCGCCGAGAAACGACCGCCGACCGTCGGGTCGGCGTTGAAAACGCGGTAGCCGGCCTCGGTCGCGGACGCCTCGAGAGGCGAGCCGGGATCGGTGACCACGATGATGCGGTCAACGGGGTCGATACCGAGGTCCCGGAATGCGCGTTCGAAGACACGGCGCTGGCTGTCGGTCTCGACGGTCCCGCCCGACTTGGATGACACCACGAGGGCGGTCGACTCCAGTCGGTCGTTGAGGGCCGCGAGCACCTGGCCGGGGTCGGTGGCGTCGAGCACGGTCAGGTCCACGCCGGTGGTGAGCGTGATGACCTCTGGTGCGAGCGACGAACCGCCCATGCCGGCCAGCGCGATGTGGCTGACACCCTTGGCGTGCAGTTCCTCGCGCAGAGCGAGGATCTCGGCGACGAGGGGACGCGAGGTCACGACGGACTCGGTCCAACCGAGCCGCTTGCCGGCTTCTTCTTCGGCCTCCGGGCCCCACAGGGCGGGGTCCAGCGACGTGATGCCGGAGGCGACGAGGTCGGCCACGAGGGTCGGCACCACGGTGCGCACGGCCTCAGCGGCCGCGCCGCTCACCGAGATGTGGAAGCTCACTTGGCGGCCTCGAGTGCTGCAGTGACGGTGTCCAGCAGTTCGTTCCAGGAGATGATGAACTTCGAGACGCCTTCCTCTTCGAGGACGCGGGTCACGTCGTCGTAGGAGACACCCTGCGCGGCGATGGCGTCCAGGACGGCGTTGGCTGCCTCGTAGGCGCCGGTGACGGCGCCTTCGACGATGACACCGTGGTCGAAGGTGGCCTCGAGGGTCTTCTCCGGCATGGTGTTGACGACCTCGGGGGCGACCAGTTCGGTCACGTAGAGGGTGTCGGGCAGGTCGGCCGACTTGACGCCGGTGGATGCCCAGAGCGGACGCTGCTTGTTGGCGCCGGCCGCGAGGAGCCCGGAGGCACGCTCGGTCGTGAAGGACTGCTCGAAGACCTGGTAGGCCAGCTGGGCGTTGGCGACGCCGGCCTTGCTCTGCAGGGCGAGGGCCTCATCGGTGCCGACGGCCGCGAGGCGCTTGTCGATCTCGGTGTCGACACGCGACACGAAGAAGGACGCCACGGAGTGGATCGTCGACAGGTCGATGCCGGCAGCCTTGGCCTTCTCCAGGCCGCTGAGGTACGCGTTGATGACAGCGCGGTACCGCTCGAGGCTGAAGATCAGGGTGACGTTGACGCTGATGCCCAGGGCAATGGTCTCGGTGATCGCCTCGAGGCCCTCGACGGTCGCGGGGATCTTGATCATCGCGTTCGGACGATTGACCTTGTTCCAGAGCTGCTGAGCCTGGGCGAGGGTCTTCTCGGCGTCGTGGGCGAAGCCGGGCTCGACCTCGATCGAGACGCGGCCGTCGAAGCCCTTGGTGGCGTCGTAGATCGGTCGGAAGATGTCGCAGGCTGCGGCGACGTCATCCGTGGTGATCTCGAACACGGCGTCGGTGACGGTGGTGCCGGCGGCGGCCAGCGTGGCCACCTGGGAGGCGTACGCCTCGCCCTTGCTCAGCGCGCCGGCGAAGATCGTCGGGTTGGTGGTGACGCCGACGACGTTCTTTCCGGCGATGAGCGTCTTCAGTCCGCCGGACTGGATGCGCTGGCGGGACAGGTCGTCCAGCCAGATGCTGACGCCGGCGGCCGAGAGTGCGGCGGTGGGGGTGGTTTCAGTCATGAAAATCAAATCTCCTTGAATGCTGCGCTAATGGGTGTCGCGCTCAGAGCGCGGCGAGGGATTCTTTGGCGGCGGCGACGACGGCTTCGGTGGTGATGCCGAATTCGCGGAACAGGGTCTTGTAGTCGGCCGAGGCACCGAAGTGCTCGATCGAGACGCTGCGGCCGCGGTCACCGACGTACTTGTGCCAGGTCAACGCGATTCCGGCCTCAACCGAAACCCGGGCGGTGATCGCCTTGGGCAGAACGGATTCGCGGTATTCGGCGGACTGCTCCTCGAACCATTCCAGGCTCGGTACCGACACGACCCGTGCGTTGATGCCGTCAGCCTTCAGCGCTTCGCGGGCAGCGACGGCGAGCTGTACTTCGGAACCGGTGGCGATCAGGATGACATCGGGGGTGCCGTTCGGTGCTTCGGCGAGCACGTAAGCGCCCTTGGCGACGTTCTTGGCCGAGGCGAAGGTGTCGCCGGTTGCGTCACCGTCTCCGCGCTCGAACACCGGGATGTTCTGGCGGGTCAGGACGATGCCGGCCGGGCCGTTGCGACGCTCGAGGATCGTCTTCCAGGCCCAGGACACCTCGTTGGCGTCGCCGGGGCGCACCACGTCGAGTCCGGGGATGGCGCGAAGTGACGCGAGCTGTTCGATCGGCTGGTGGGTGGGGCCGTCCTCGCCGAGGGCGACGGAGTCGTGGGTCCAGACGAAGATCGACGGCGCCTTCATGAGTGCGGCCAGACGCACGGCGGGGCGCATGTAGTCGCTGAAGATCAGGAACGTGCCACCGAACGGGCGGGTGTTTCCGTGCAGCACGATGCCGTTGAGGATCGCGGCCATCGCGTGCTCACGGATGCCGAAGTGCAGGACGCGGCCGTACGGGTTGCCCGTCCACTCACCCGTGGAGTGCTCGCTCGGAATGAACGAGGCGGAGTTGCTGATGGTGGTGTTGTTCGACTCGGCGAGGTCGGCCGAGCCGCCCCACAGCTCGGGGATGACCGGGCCGAGTGCGTTGAGCACCTTGCCGGACGACGCGCGGGTGGAGACCTCGGTGCCGGCCTCGAAGACGGGCAGGGCCGCCTCGACACCGTCGGGCAGGTCGCCGGAGAGGATGCGGTCGAGCAGGATCTTGCGCTCCGGGTTCGCTGCGGCCCACGCGTCGAAGCGCACGGTCCACTCGGCGTGCTGCTCTGCACCACGGTCGAGGGCCTTGCGGGTGTGTGCGATGACCTCGTCGGACACCTCGAAGGTCTTCTCGGGGTCGAAGCCGAGGATTTCCTTCACGCCGGCGAGTTCCTCGGCGCCGAGGGCGGAGCCGTGGATCTTGCCGGTGTTCTGCTTCTTCGGGCTCGGCCAGCCGATGATGGTCTTGAGGATGATCAGCGACGGCTTGTCGGTGACGGCCTTGGCCGCCTCGATGGCGTCGTTGAGAGCGGCGACGTCTTCGACGTATTCGCCGGTCTTCTTCCAGTCCACCGTCTGCACGTGCCAGTGGTAGGCGTCGTAGCGGGCCGCGACATCCTCGGTGAAGGCGATGTTGGTGTCGTCTTCGATCGAGATCTGGTTGGAGTCGTAGATCGCGATGAGGTTGCCGAGCTGCTGGTGACCGGCGAGCGAGGACGCTTCGGCGGTGATGCCCTCCTGCAGGTCGCCGTCGCCGGCGATGACATAGACGAACTGGTCGAACGGGCTGGTGCCGGCCGCGGCCTCGGGGTCGAACAGGCCGCGTTCAAAACGCGAGGCGTAGGCGAAGCCCACAGCGGAGGCGAGCCCCTGGCCGAGCGGACCCGTGGTGATCTCGACGCCGTCGGTGTGGCCGTACTCGGGGTGGCCGGGGGTCTTGGAGCCCCAGGTGCGCAGGGCCTTGAGGTCGTCGAGCTCGAGGCCATAGCCGCCGAGGTACAACTGCACGTACTGGGTGAGTGAGCTGTGGCCGACCGAGAGGACGAACCGGTCGCGGCCGATCCACTCGTTGTCAGCGGGATCGCGACGCATGACCTTCTGGAACAGCAGGTACGCGGCCGGGGCGAGGCTCATGGCGGTACCCGGGTGGCCGTTCCCGACCTTTTCCACGGCGTCGGCCGCGAGGATGCGGGCGGTGTCAACTGCCCTGTTGTCGATGGAATCCCACTGCAATGCTGCCACGTGAACTGACCCTTCTGAATCCGTCAAGGCGGCACGCTCATTTTCCCGCGCCGCTGGAGAGTAATTGCCCGCCGACGTCGTTATCGGCATCGAGGTGCGCAAGAGAGTGCCCGTTTCAGGTGGCTCACGGATGCATGCACCTTAGATTGGCGAGCCATTCAAGTATACGGACCCCGGCTTGGTGACGTTGTTTCGCGAGCATTGCGGCGATGTCGCACTGAAGACCCGGGCGTGAGAGACGGCAGGATGATCTAGAATTGCGGCAATATGCGAAGCGCACGAGAAGCACCCGAGATGGCCGAGAACCCCCGCGAACACGGGGTGACGGATCGTAACGAACGGATCCGGAACACCATCCGTGCGTACATTTCGTTGACCAAGCCTCGCGTCGTCGAATTATTACTCGTCGTGACGGCCCCGACGATGATCCTGGCAACCGGGGGCATCCCGGACCTGTGGCTGGTGCTCGCCACCCTCATCGGCGGTGCGCTTAGCGCGGGCTCGGCCGGTGCGTTCAACTGTTACCTCGACCGTGACATCGACCGCCTGATGAACCGCACCAAGGGCCGTCCGCTGGTCACCGGCGAACTCACCGACCGGCAGGCCCTGGTGTTCGCCTGGGTGCTCGGCGGCATCTCGATCGCCTGGCTGGCCCTGTTCACCAACTGGGTCGCCGCGGCACTGTCGCTGGGCGCCATCCTGCTGTACGTGGTCTTCTACACGATGATCCTCAAGCGCCGCACCGCGCAGAACATCGTCTGGGGCGGCGTCGCCGGCTGCATGCCCGTGCTGATCGGCTGGGCCGCCGTGACCGGCGACCTGTCCTGGCCGCCGTTCATCCTGTTCATGATCATCTTCCTCTGGACACCGCCGCACTACTGGCCGCTGTCAATGAAGTACCGCGACGACTACCAGGCCGCCGGAGTGCCCATGCTGTCAGTGGTGCGCGGACGCGCGCAGGTTGGCCTGCAGGTCATCCTGTACGCCTGGGCCACCGTGGCGTGTTCGCTGCTGCTGGTGCCCATCGCCGGAATGGGACTGCTCTACACCCTGGTAGCGGTCGGTTCGGGTGCCTGGTTCATCTACGAGACCCACCGCCTCTACAACCTCGCCATCCGCCACGAGCACGTGTCGCCGATGCGGGTGTTCCACGGTTCGATCGCGTACCTCACCCTGGTCTTCGTCGCCGTGGGCGTCGACCCGCTGCTGCCCTTCTAAGCGGGCCCAGCTCCGAGCCGGGCCACGCGCTCTCTTGGGGCACGCCGGCCGCGAAAGCGGGGATGTGGCTGCTTCGAGCACGCCGAGGTGACCGTGTCACCGCTCTCGAGAGGGTCCTGGAGCGCAGGCGAGCGCGTGAGCGGCGCTGGTCAGCGAGCGAGGGACTCCGCGGGAGCCTTCGGCGCCGGGGGAGCGTCCGACACCACGGGCTGCTTGAGGTTCAGCACCACGGCGGTCATCGCCGACGCGAGCACGCAGGCCAGCACCATGTGGATGCCGACGAGGATGGCGGGCAGGCCGAGGTTCGCCTGGATCAGGCCGACGGCGGTCTGGGCGATCTCGACCGCCAGGAGCAGCACGACCCAGCGGCGCACCGGAAGGCGGCGGGTGACGGCCCAGACGACGAGGACGACGGTCAGGGCAACGGTGACGTAAGCGGGCCAGCTGTGCACGTGCTGCAGCAGCTCCGAGTCCAGGCCGTTGCGGGGCGCGTCGGCGTCGCCCGCGTGCGGCCCGGAGCCGGTGGTGAGGATGCCGACGGCAATGGTGACCGCCACGGCGAAGCTGGTGAGGTGCGTCACGATCAGGAATCCGAGCGGGATCACCCGCTCGCGCGGCCCCGGTGTGGTGTACAGCCTGTAGACGAATGCCGTGCAGAGGCCGACCAGGCCGACGGAGATCACGAAGTGCAACCCGACCACGTACGGGTTCAGCTGGGTGAGCACGCTGATTCCGCCGATGACGGCCTGGGCCGGGATGCCCAGACCGGCCAGCAGGGTGAGCCGGAACAGATCCGGGCGGCTGCGTCGCATCCTCAGCACGGCAACGAACGCGGCGATCGCCACGAGGCCGAGCAGAACACCCAGCAGTCGGTTGCCGAACTCGATCACACCGTGAATGCCCATCTCGGGCGTGTTCACGATCGAGTCGGCGGTGCACTTGGGCCAGGTGGGGCAGCCGAGGCCGGAGCTGGTGAGGCGGACGAGCCCACCGGTGCCGACCAGGAAGATCTGCGCGGCGAGGTACACCCAGCCGAGCACCCTCAGGCGACGGTCCACTTGGGTGGGCAACCACTCGATAATCCGGTTCACGGGTTCTGCTCCCTGCTGGTGCGCGCGTATGTGAATACGCCGGGTCGCACTACTAATACGATCACTAGCCTGTAGAATTAGGTGTTTCACGGGCTCCGTGTGCGCGACGTTCACTCGTCCAACGCCGCACGACCGGCCCTGTTCATCTTAGGTACGCAACATAGCCATCCACACAACTCACGCGCGGACCGCCGTGCACGTCCGACCAAACGGTCGGCCGATGCGCTCGGTACGGGAATGACCGGACTGATATCCGGGTTGATGTGGGTAGGAGAAGAGGTAAAGATGTCTGACGTATTGCTGAACCGACCCGAGCTTGACGGGCTGGGGGTTTACGAATTCGGCTGGTCCGATTCCGACGCTGCCGGCGCCTCCGCCCGCCGCGGTATCTCGCCCGAGGTTGTCACCGACATCTCGAACCTCAAGCAGGAACCGGCCTGGATGCTGGAACGCCGTCTGAAGGCCCTGGCCCTCTTCGAGCGCAAGCCCATGCCGACCTGGGGAGCAGACCTCTCCGAGATCGACTTCGACAACATCAAGTACTTCGTGCGGTCGACCGAGAAGCAGGCCCAGACGTGGGAAGACCTGCCCGACGACATCAAGAACACCTACGAGAAGCTCGGCATCCCCGAAGCCGAACGCATGCGCCTGGTCTCCGGCGTCGCCGCCCAGTACGAGTCCGAAGTGGTCTACCACCAGATCAACGAGGAACTCGAAGCCCAGGGCGTCATCTTCATGGACACCGACACCGCGCTCAAGGAACACCCGGAGTTCTTCGAGGAGTACTTCGGCAGTGTCATCCCGTCCGGTGACAACAAGTTCGCCGCGCTGAACACCTCCGTGTGGTCCGGCGGCTCCTTCGTCTACGTGCCGCCCGGCGTGCACGTTGAGATCCCGCTGCAGGCCTACTTCCGGATCAACACCGAGAACATGGGCCAGTTCGAGCGCACGCTGATCATTGCCGACGAGGGCAGCTACGTGCACTACATCGAAGGCTGCACCGCCCCGATCTACAAGTCGGACTCGCTGCACTCCGCCGTGGTGGAGATCATCGTCAAGAAGAACGCCCGCGTTCGCTACACGACGATCCAGAACTGGTCGAACAACGTCTACAACCTGGTCACCAAGCGCGCCACAGCCGCCGAGGGCGCCACCATGGAGTGGATCGACGGCAACATCGGCTCCAAGGTCACCATGAAGTACCCGTCGATCTACCTGATGGGGGAGCACGCCAAGGGCGAGACCCTGTCCGTCGCCTTCGCCGGACCCGGCCAGCACCAGGACGCCGGCGCCAAGATGATCCACATGGCCCCGTACACCCAGTCCTCGATCGTCTCCAAGTCGATCGCCCGCGGCGGCGGCCGCGCCGGATACCGCGGAGAGGTGCGCGTGGATGCCACGGCGCACCACTCCGCCAACACCGTGCGGTGCGATGCCCTCCTGGTCGACACCCAGTCCCGCTCGGACACCTACCCGGCCATCGATATCCGGGTCGACGACGTTCAGCTCGGCCACGAGGCCACGGTCTCGCGAGTCAGCGAAGAACAGCTTTTCTACCTGATGAGCCGCGGCATGCCCGAAGACGAAGCCATGGCCATGATCGTGCGCGGCTTCATCGAACCGATCGCCAGGGAGCTCCCGATGGAGTACGCCCTCGAACTCAACAAGCTCATTGAAATGGGCATGGAAGGATCCGTCGGCTAAATGTCCGCCGCCTCGACTTCAACAGCCCCCACGTCCTCACCTACCTCGTCAGAGGCTCTGCCCACCGCGGAACAGCACGGCATCAAGGAGCACTCGGACGGCCGCTTCGGCTTCATCCCCGTGCAGACCAGATCCGCCAGGTTCAAGAGCTTCGACGTCGCCGACTTCCCCGCCGTCACCGGCAGGGAAGCGGTCTGGAAGCTTTCTCCGGTCGCCAAGTTCACCGACCTGACCGGCGGGGTTCTGGACGGCTCGGCCTATGACATCGACACGGCGTCGCACGCCGACGTCGACGTCTCCTGGGTCGACCGCACGGATTCCCGCATCGGCACCGCCGGCGCGCCGGAAGAACGCGCCGCCGCCAACGCCTGGAGCACCTTCGAGAAGGCCCTGGCCATCACCGTCAGCGGCGAGGAAGCCAAGGAGATCACGCTCACCCGGGCGAACCTCGGCTCCGCGCCCCGTGCCGCGCACACCATCATCGAGGCCCGGCCGTTCAGCCAGGCCGTCGTGATCCTGCAGAACACCGGCGACGCCCGCATTTCCGAGAACGTCGAGATCATCGTGGGCGAATCCGCGAACCTCACGGTCGTCACCGTGCAGGAGTGGAACGCCGACGCCGTACAGCTGGCCAACCACTTCGCCACCATCGGCCGCGACGCCCGCCTCAAGCACGTCGTCGTCTCCCTCGGCGGCGGCATCGTGCGGGTCAACCCGTCGGTCCACCTCGCCGGTCAGGGCAGCGACACCGAGCTGTTCGGCCTCTACTTCGCCGACGCAGGCCAGCACCTCGAGCAGCAGGTGTACGTCAACCACGACGCACCGAACAGCCGCAGCCGGGTCACCTACAAGGGCGCCCTACAGGGCGCCGGCGCCCGAACCGTGTGGATCGGCGACGTGCTGATCGGCCGCACCGCGCCGGGCACCGACAGCTACGAGCAGAACCGCAACCTGGTCCTCACCGAAGGCACCAGGGCGGACTCCATCCCCAACCTGGAGATCGAGACCGGCGACATCCTCGGTGCCGGTCACGCCAGCGCGACGGGTCGCTTCGACGACGAGCAGCTCTTCTACCTGCAGTCCCGGGGCATCGGCGAAATCGAGGCACGACGCCTCGTCGTCCGCGGCTTCCTCAGCGAAATCGTGCAGCACATCGGATCGAAGCCGCTCGAGGAGCGCCTGCAGGGCGCCATCGAAGACGAGCTCCGCGGAACAGAAGGCAACTGAACATGGCGTCCACCAAGATTTGTGCACTCGACGAACTCGAACCCAACGAGGCCATCAAGGTTGAGATCGGCGGCGTGAACATCGCCGTCGTCCGTGACTCCCACGGCGCCGTCTTCGCCATCGGCGACACCTGCACCCACGGCGACATCTCGCTGTCGGAAGGTTTCGTCGAGGGCGACACCCTGGAATGCTGGGCGCACGGCTCGAAGTTCTCCCTGCAGACCGGGCGTCCCCGGACCCTGCCGGCCTACGAGCCCGTTCCCGTCTACAAGGTCGACCTGATCGACGGCGACGTCTTCATCGATCCTCTGGTCACCATCGCCGTTTGATGCGCCCCGCCGAATAGGCACAGCCGCACCCGGCCCCACACACTGAAGCCCGCACCACGCGGACAACGAAAGAGATACTGAAAAATGTCTGTTCTTGAGATCAAAGACCTGCACGTCAGCGTCGAGACCGACCAGGGCACCAAGCAGATCCTGCGCGGCGTCAACCTCACCATCAACGAGGGCGAGATCCACGCGATCATGGGACCGAACGGTTCCGGCAAGTCCACCCTGGCGTACACGATCGCCGGTCACCCGAAGTACCACGTCGACAGCGGGTCGATCCTGCTCGACGGCGCCGAGGTGCTCACCATGACGGTCGACGAACGCGCCCGCGCTGGCCTCTTCCTGGCCATGCAGTACCCCGTCGAGATTCCCGGCGTCACGGTGACCAACTTCCTCCGCACGGCCAAGACCGCCATCGACGGCGAGGCGCCGGCGATCCGCACCTGGATCAAGGATGTCCGCGAGTCGATGGCCAAGCTGCGCATGGACAAGAGCTTCGCCGAGCGCAACGTCAACGAGGGCTTCTCAGGCGGCGAGAAGAAGCGCAACGAGATCCTGCAGCTCGAACTGCTCAAGCCCAAGTTCGCCGTCCTCGACGAGACCGACTCGGGCCTCGACGTCGACGCCCTGAAGATCGTGTCGGAGGGCGTGAACCGCGCCAAGGAGAACACCGGCCTCGGTCTGCTCCTGATCACGCACTACACGCGCATCCTGCGGTACATCAAGCCTGATTTTGTGCACGTGTTCGTTGACGGACGGATCGCCGAGCAGGGTGGCCCGGAGCTTGCCGACCGTTTGGAAGACGAAGGCTACGATCGCTTCCTCGCCGAGACGCCCGTAGGCTAGAGCCATGGTTTCGACACTCACCCCGGCGCGCTTCGACGAGATCGAAGAGGCCCTCAAGGACGTCATGGACCCGGAACTCGGCATCAATGTCGTGGACCTCGGGCTCATCTACGACCTCGGTTGGGACGACGAGAATGATGCGCTCATCATCCACATGACTCTCACCTCGGCCGGTTGCCCGCTCACCGATGTGCTCGAGGAACAGACCGCAGAGGCGCTGGACGGCGTCGTGGAGCAGTTCCGTATCAACTGGGTGTGGATGCCGCCGTGGGGTCCGGAGAAGATCACCGACGACGGCCGCGACATGATGCGAGCCCTGGGCTTCGCGATCTGACCGACCTCAGCACCCGCACTACCAGTCCCGCGCCGGGACGGATGCCACCGCATCCGTAACCCGGCGCGGTTCGTGCGTTAACCAGCGTCGCCGCGCAATCCAGGGGGCTGGTGCGGCGCCGAATCGGTCTTTGGAACATCATGCCAAAGGATGGAGGGGTATTCTATTCTGATGGAAACCCCACGAACACGCAGCCAGATCCGCCGAGACCTTCAGACGGCGGGCACCCGGGGGGATATCGTCACGGCCGCGGCCGACCTGATGCGGGAACACGGCTATGCGGGCACGTCGATCGCTGCCATCGCCGAACGCGGTGGCGTGGCCGTCCAAACCATCTACAACACCATCGGCTCAAAGGTGGATGTGCTTGCCGCGGTTCTCGCCGCGGCCAATACCGCATCAAGAGCCGCCGGACGTTCCGTGGCCGAGCTCGCCGCCGGCATCAGCGGGGCCGCAACACCGGCCGCGGCCGTCGGGGCCTTGGCGGGCTGGATCGCGGCCGACAACGAACGGGCGGCGCCCCTCTACCGGGTGGTGAACGAGGCCGCCGGAACCGACCCTGAAATCCACGAACTCGAAGTCACCATGGCCGCCCGGAGTCTGCACGCCTACGCCGAAGCCGTCGGTGCCCTCCGCGCGCAGTTGGGCCTGCGGTCCGGCCTGAGCGACCACGAGGCGGCGACGTCGATCTGGGCCCTCGGTCACCCTCAGGTGTTTCACACCCTGGTTGTCGGGCTGGGCTGGTCGCGTGAAACCTACACGGCCTGGCTGCGATCCGCGCTGCCCGGAGTGCTGCCGAGCGGGCGGTTGCCGGCCCGGTAAACCCGCCTCGGCAGTATCGGTTCCGCCACTTCGGCTCAGAAACGGCGCGCGAGCAAATATACTGGTGAATTGGCCACGTTCGGCCGTCTCCCACGACTCCCCTCTGAATGGACTATTGCTGTGCTCAGTGTGCAAGATCTCGAAATCCGAGTTGGGGCGCGCGTCCTCATGGAGGACGTGAGCTTCCGGGTGTCCGCCGGCGACAAGATCGGCCTGGTCGGCCGGAACGGCGCAGGCAAGACCACGCTGACGAAGACCCTGGCGGGGGAGACCATGCCGACCAAGGGCAAGATCGAGCGGTCAGGTGAGATCGGGTACCTGCCGCAGGACCCCCGCTCCGGCGACCCGGACATGCTCGCGCGCACCCGCATCCTCGATGCCCGTGGGCTCGGCACCATCTCGCTCGGTCTCACCCAGGCCGGCATCGAGATGGGCTCGACCGACAGCAAGACCAGCGAACGGGCGATGAAGCGCTACGGCACCCTCACGGACGAGTTCAACGCGCTCGGCGGCTACGCGGCCGAGGCCGAAGCGGCGTCGATCGCCAGCAACCTGAACCTGCCCGACCGGATCCTCGACCAGCCACTGCGCACCCTCTCCGGTGGCCAGCGCCGTCGTATCGAACTGGCCCGCATCCTCTTCTCCGCTGCCGAGACCATGATCCTCGACGAGCCCACTAACCACCTGGACGCCGATTCAGTGGTGTGGCTGCGCGAGTTCGTGAAGAACTACCGTGGCGGCTGCATCATCATCAGCCACGACATCGAACTCGTCGGCGACACCGTCAACCGGGTCTTCTACCTCGATGCCAACCGCATGGTCATCGACATCTACAACATGAACTGGAAGAACTACCAGCGCCAGCGCGTCGCCGACGCCGACCGTCGTAAAAAGGAACGCGCCAACGCCGAAAAGAAGGCGTCGACCCTGCAGCTGCAGGCCGCCAAGTTCGGCGCCAAGGCCAGCAAGGCCGCCGCCGCCCACCAAATGGTTGCCCGCGCCGAGAAGCTGCTCTCCGGCCTTGACGCCGTGCGCGCAGTCGACCGGGTCGCCAAGCTGCGCTTCCCCGAGCCTGCCCCGTGCGGTCGTACCCCGCTGATGGCTACCGACCTCTCGAAGAGCTACGGCTCGCTGGAGATCTTCGCGGCCGTCGACCTCGCCATCGACCGTGGTTCCAAAGTTGTCATCCTGGGCCTCAACGGTGCCGGCAAGACGACCCTGCTCCGGATGCTCGCCGGTGTGGACAAGCCCGACACCGGCGAAATCGTGCCAGGTCACGGGCTGCGGATCGGTTACTTCGCCCAGGAACACGAGACCATCGACGTGAAGCGCAGCGTGCTTCAGAACATGATCTCCTCCTCCCCGAACATCACCGAGATGGAAGCCCGGCGGGTGCTCGGTTCGTTCCTGTTCACCGGCGACGACTCGCACAAGCCTGCCGGGGTTCTCTCCGGTGGAGAGAAGACCCGTCTGGCCCTGGCCATGATCGTGGTCTCCGGCGCCAACGTGCTGCTGCTCGACGAACCCACCAACAACCTGGACCCGGCCAGCCGTGAAGAGATCCTGGATGCCCTGGCGCACTTCACCGGCGCTGTGGTGTTGGTCAGCCACGATGAGGGTGCTGTTGAGGCGCTGAACCCCGAGCGGGTGCTCATCATGCCCGACGGCACGGAGGACCACTGGAACAAGGACTACCTGGACCTGATCACGCTGGCCTGATGCAGCACAAGAAAACCCGCCGTCCCTCACGGGGCGGCGGGTTTTTTCGTTTCCCGGCGAGCTGACCAGGCTAAGGGCGCTGATCGATCAGCTCGTCCTCGATCTCGGCATCGCTGCGCGGCCTGGCCGCCTGGCGACGGGCACGCTCAGCGGCCCGGTCCTGCTCCTCCGGGACGTCGGCGTTGACGGTGCGATACTCCTGCCGGGCGGCCCAGCCGAGACCGATGAAGGCCATCAGGGCGAATACGAACCACTGGAAGGCGTAGGAGAGGTGCGGGCCCTCATCGCGGACCGGGCGAGTGACGGCCGTCGGCCGGTCGGCTGGAGCCGGGTCCTCCGATTTCATCAGGCCGTACGCGCCGGTGTAGGTCTCGGTGCCGAGGCGGTCGGCGATCTCGGTCAAGTTAATCGTGGCGATCTGGTTTCCGCTGGCGCTGCGCCCCGCCAATGACGGCTCGCCCTGCTTGAGGCGGGCGATCACGGTGACCTCACCGGAGGGGGCCTGGGGCACGGCGTCCGGTGCGTTCTGGTTTTCGCCGGTGGGAATCCAGCCGCGGTTGACGATGAAGACATCGCCGTTGGTCAGGAGCAGGGGAGTGAGCACCTCGAATCCCGGGTTGATGTTCAGCGGCCGGTTGCGCACGAGGAGTTCCTCGTCGGTGAGATAGGTTCCGGTCAGTGTGACGGGCAACCACTTCTGGGATTCCTCGAAGGAGTCCAGCGTGGGCAGGGCCTCGGTGATGGGCACCCCCTCGGCGTCGAAGTTCGCATCCACCCGGCTGATCTCGGCCTGCGCCTCCGCACGGCGGGCGAGCTGCCAGGTGCCCAGTCCCGAACACACGACGGCGAACACGATCGTGAGCGCGAGGTAGCCGGCCCATTGCCTGGAGAGCAGGAATCGCCAGCCGTTCACGCCGGTTCCGCTTCATCGAGAGTGAGAGCGCTCACCCGGAGCGGGAAATCGCGGGTCAAGAGAAAGTCTCGCAGGAACTCGAGGTGCTCGTCGCAGGCCAGCCAGGTCTTGACCCGGTCCTCCGCGTGGATGCGGGGATTGCGCCAGTCCAGGCGCCAGAGCGCGGTGTCCCGGCAGCCGGCGCGGGAACAACTGGTCGTTTCCGGTGCTGCGCCGAATCCAATCACCGGGGGTCCTTGCTGTCGTGTGGAGCGCTGTCGTCTGCGCTGCTGTCGTCTGTGCTGCTGTCGTCTGTGCTGCTGTCATCCGGACCAGTCGCGCCGGGGCGGGGGAGCACGGCCACCGCGCCGGGACGCAGCACGGTCTGGGACCGTTGGTCGCCATGCACGTTCGCGGCGATGACCGCGAAGTACGGCAGCAGGATGGCCCCGAGCGCGCAGACCACCAACCACCAGCCCTGCACGAAGAGCATCATCACGATACACACCATGCGGATACCCATGGTCACGGTGTACCGGATCATGCGGCGTCGCCGCTCCTCCTCCGGCGACAGAGGGAGCGTCGTAATCGACTGCTGCTGCTGCTTCATCATGCCCATCGCTCAACTGACGGTGACGATCTCAACCGTCCGGGGTCCCATTACGCCTGTCTGCGCGCTGATTCAAGACTACGTCCACTGTCCGTTCCCCGGGTCCGATCACGGGACGCTCTAAGCTAAATGAATCTGTGCCCGCCGATCGGCGGGCGTTCCCACTGAAAGGACCGCGCCATGGCGACCGCACGAACAGTTCTGGTAACGGGAGGCAACCGCGGCATCGGCTACGCCATCGCCGAGGAATTCCTCGCCAAGGGCCACAGGGTCGCCATCACCGCCCGCTCGGGCGAAGGCCCGGCCGGAAGTCTCACCGTGCGTGCAGACGTCACCGACTACGCCTCCATCGACGCCGCCTTCACCGAAATCGAGGCCGCCTACGGCCCCGTGGAGGTCGTCGTGGCCAACGCCGGAATCACCAAGGACACCCTGCTGATGCGTATGTCGGAGGAGGACTTCACCTCGGTCATCGACACCAACCTCAGCGGAGCGTTCCGGGTGGTGAAGCGGGCCTCGAAGGGCATGCTCAAGGCGAGGTTCGGCCGGATCGTGCTGATTTCCAGCGTCGTGGGCCTCTACGGTTCCGCCGGACAGGTCAACTACTCGTCGTCCAAGAGCGGCCTGGTCGGCCTGGCCCGGTCCGTCACCCGCGAACTCGGTGCCCGCGGCATCACCGCGAACGTCGTCGCCCCCGGTTTCATCGAGACCGATATGACGGCCGCACTGCCCGAGGCACAGCAGGCCGAGTACAAGCGCAACATCCCGGCCGGCAGGTTCGCGTCCCCGAGCGAGGTCGCCCGGGTGGTCAGTTGGATCGCCGGCGACGACGCGGCGTACATCTCCGGCGCCGTGATCCCCGTCGACGGTGGACTGGGCATGGGCCACTAGGCCGTAGCCGCGGACCACAGACGACTGGACCGACCCGGGCAACCCCGGGTCGGGTCAGCCGCGCAGACCCAGCAGCGGCAGTATCTGGCTGAGGTCGGCGGTGTCGATGACCAGGTCAGCCGAGCGGCGGACCACGGGTTTGGCGTTGAAAGCGACTCCCAGGCCGGCCACCCGCATCATGGTGAGATCGTTGGCACCGTCCCCGACGGCGACGGTCCCGCACAGGTCGATGCCGTCCAGGGCCGCCCATTCGGTGAGCGCGTGCGCCTTGGCCGTGGCATCGATGATCGGACCGATCAGACCGCCGGTCAACCGGCCGTCCCGCACCTCGAGACGGTTGGCCCGCCAGTGGTCGAGGCCCAGGGTCTCGGCCAGCGGGTCCAGCAGTTCGTGGAAGCCGCCCGAGACGACCCCGACCCGGCTACCGCCGGCGTGTATACCGTCGATGAGCGCGTGCACCCCGGTGGTGGGGCGAATGAGTGCGCCCACCTCGGCGAAGACATCGGTCGACAGGCCGGCCAGGGTGGTCACCCGCTGCCGCAGGCTCGCCGCGAAATCAAGCTCGCCGCGCATGGCGCGGTCGGTCACCTCGGCCACCAGGGCGAGGGAACCGGCCGCGTCGGCGAGAAGCTCGATGACTTCGTTCTCGATGAGGGTCGAATCGGCATCAAGGACGACCAGGAATCGGGCTGCAGGGATCACGGGTGGACGTGCACGCCCTTGCCGACCACGGTGATCCCGGATTCGGTGACGCTGAAGCCCCGCGCGAGGTCACGGTCCCGGTCGACGCCGATGGCGGCGCCCTCCGCAACGATGACGTCCTTGTCGAGGATGGCGCGGTGCACGACGGCGCCCGGACGAATCTGCACCCTGTCGAACACGATCGAGTCCACCACGTGGGCGCCGGAGTCGATGACGGCCCACGGGCCGACGACGCTGCGTTCCAGGTGCGCGCCGGAGATGACGCAGCCCAGCGACACTATGGAGTCGATGGCGGTACCGAGGGAGCCCTTGCTGTCGCGCACGAACTTGGCCGGCGGAGAGTTCAGCTGCTGGCTGAAGATCGGCCAGCTCTGGTTGTACAGGTTGAACACCGGCAGGGCGGAGATCAGGTCCTGGTGGGCCTCGAAGAACGAGTCGATGGTGCCCACGTCGCGCCAGTAATAGCGGTCGCGGTCGGTCGACCCCGGCACGTCGTTGCGCTGCAGGTCGTATACACCGGCCTCACCACGTGAGACGAAGTCGGGAACGATGTCGCCACCCATGTCATGGCTGGAATCGGTGCGTTCGCCGTCGCGGCGCACGGCCTCGATCAGGGCATCGGCGTTGAAGACGTAGTTGCCCATCGAGGCGAAGACCTCGTGCGGCGCGTCGGCGAGCCCGACGGCGTCCTTGGGCTTCTCCAGGAAGTCCTTGATCCGGTCCGGGGTGGCGGCATCCACTTCGATGACGCCGAACTGGTCGGCCAGGCCGATCGGCTGGCGGATGGCGGCGACGGTCGCCTGCGCACCGGACGCGATGTGCGCCTCGATCATCTGTGAGAAGTCCATCCGGTAGACGTGGTCGGCACCGACCACGACGACGATGTCAGGCTTCTCATCGTGGATGAGGTTCAGGCTCTGCAGGATGGCGTCGGCCGAGCCGCTGAACCAGCGCTTACCGAGCCGCTGCTGGGCCGGGACCGAGGCGATGTAGGAGTTGAACAGGCCCCCGGACACGTGCCAGGTCTGCGAGACGTGGCGGTCGAGGCTGTGCGACTTGTACTGGGTGAGCACGACGATCTGGGTGACACCGGAGTTGATCAGGTTCGACAGCGCGAAGTCGATCAGACGGTAATGCCCTCCAAACGGTACAGCTGGCTTAGCGCGGTCTTCGGTCAACGGCATCAGCCGTTTCCCCTCGCCGCCTGCGAGAACGATTCCAAAGATCTTCTTGGCCTTCATACCTTCACAGTAGGGCCATACGGGGGGAACGACCAGCGTGTGGGGGTGTGTCCGTCGTTCAGCCTGCGCTAGTTTTACTGCATGCGCGTCGATCTGCTTACCAAGGAATACCCGCCCGAGATCTACGGAGGAGCCGGCGTCCACGTCGCCGAGCTGGTCAAGGCCCTCCGTACCGACATCGATGTCACCGTACGGTGTTTCGGTGCCCAGCGGGCCGAAGCCGACACCGTCGCCTACGGCGTCCCGGCCGAACTCGCCGACGCCAATGCCACGCTGACCACGCTCGGCGTGGACCTGCAGATGGCCCAGGACGTGCAGGGCGCCGATGTGGTGCACTCGCACACCTGGTACGCCAACGGTGCCGGCCACATCGCCAAACTGCTGCACGGCGTGCCCCACGTCGTCACGGCGCACAGCCTCGAACCGCTGCGCCCGTGGAAGGCCGAGCAGCTCGGCGGCGGCTACCGCGTGTCGAGCTGGATCGAGAAGACCGCCTTCGAGGCGGCGGATGCCGTCATCGCTGTCAGCGGCGGAATGCGCGCCGACATCCTCCGCAGCTACCCGGCGCTGGATGAGTCGCGGGTGCACGTTGTCTACAACGGCATCGACCTCGACCGGTGGAAGCCGACCACCGACGATGACGTCGTTCGCGCCCTGGGGATCGATCCCGACCGGCCTTCCGTCGTGTTCGTCGGCCGGATCACCCGCCAGAAGGGTCTGCCGTACCTGTTGCGTGCGGCCGCCCTGCTGCCGCCGGAGGTGCAGCTCGTGCTGTGTGCCGGCGCCCCCGACACCCCCGGCATCCTCGCCGAGGTGACCGAGCTGGTCGAGGCTCTGCAACGCGAACGTTCCGGTGTGGTGTGGATCGACAGGCTGCTTCCGCAGCACGAACTGTCGGCCGTGCTCACCGCCGGAACCGTTTTCGTCTGCCCGTCGGTGTACGAGCCGCTGGGCATCGTCAACCTTGAAGCCATGGCCTGCGGTCTGCCCGTCGTCGGCACCGCAACCGGCGGCATCCCCGAGGTCGTGGCGGATGGCGTGACGGGACGTCTGGTACCGATCAACCAGCTCACCGACGGCACCGGCACCCCGACCGACCCTGACATCTTCGTGTCCGATCTGGCCCGGACCCTCACCGAGGTGTTGGCCGACCCCGCCCTGGCGGCGCAGATGGGCCGCGCCGGCCGAGTGCGTGCTGAGGAAATGTTCAGTTGGGGTCAGATCGCCGCGAGCACTCGGGAGATTTACGCCGCGCTGCTCTAGCGTGACCGGGGGCCCGGGCGGCGCCCGATAACATGGCTGTATGGTCAACGTTCTTCACTTCACCGGAGTTTCCGTCGTCCGGGGTGGCACAACCATCCTGGACTCAGTGGATTGGAGCGTCGACGGCGATCAGCGCTGGGTGATCCTGGGCCCCAACGGTGCCGGTAAGACCACCACGCTGCAGATCGCGGCCGCGCTCATCCATCCCTCCCAGGGAACGGCCGAGGTCCTCGAAGAGCCGCTCGGCGGTAGCGACCTGTTCGAACTGCGTCCGCGGATCGGCTTCGCGTCCACCGCCATGGCCCGCCGGGTGCCCGCCGGTGAGACCGTTCTGAACGTGGTGATGACCGCCGCATACTCGGTCACCGGCCGCTGGAACGAGGAATACGAGGAGATCGACGAGCGTCACGCCCAGCGCGTCCTCGGCGAATGGAAGCTGGATCACCTCGCCGACCGTAAGTTCGGCACCCTCAGCGACGGCGAGCAGAAGCGGGTGCAGATCGCCAGGTCCATCATGACCGACCCGGAGATCCTGCTTCTGGACGAACCGGCCGCCAGCCTCGACCTCGGTGCCAGGGAAGAACTGCTGCGCCTGCTCAGCGGATACGCGAGCGAGCCCAACTCCCCGGCCATCATCATGGTCACCCACCACGTGGAGGAAATCCCGCGTGGATTCACCCACGTGCTGCTGCTCGCCGGCGGCAAGGTCGTCAGCGCGGGCCCCCTGGCCGAGGCGCTGACCTCCGACACTCTCACCGAGGCGTTCGGTCTCCCGATCGAACTCACCGAGACCGACGGACGCTACTCGGCACGCGCAATCTGAGCTTTCCAGCGTCTGGCCACTCCCGGCCTCAAGATTCTGCTAAACTCGGTAGCTGGTCCTCGTGACCGATACACTTTTCTGCCGCAACCGGCGAGCCAGATCCCACCCATCGAAACGCAACAAGGAAGTCTCCATGAAGTCTGACATTCACCCCACATACGCTCCCGTGGTCTTCCGCGACCTCGCGTCGGGTGCGACGTTCCTTACCCGTTCGACGGTCTCCAGCTCGAAGACCATCGAGTGGGAAGACGGCACCACGTACCCGGTCATCGACGTGGAAATCTCCTCCGAGTCGCACCCGTTCTACACGGGCAAGCAGCGCATCATGGACTCCGCCGGACGCGTGGAGAAGTTCAACTCGCGCTACAAGGGCTTCGGCAAGTAACCACGCCGCATTACGCCTGAAGGGCGACCTGCTGAGGCAGGTCGCCCTTTTTTTGCGCCCTCCGGTCAGCCGCAGTGCAACCAGTAAAAGCTCTGCGCACCCAGGGTGAGGGTGAGCCCGCCCTCCTCGTCGAAGGAGGGGAACACGGCCCCGCCGAAGATGTCGTAGAGCCGGGTGCCCGCCAGGTCGGGTTCCTGGATCCGGAACGCGACGGGGTTGTGCGCGAAACTGAACACGCAGAGCAGGGTCTCCGGCTGGTCGCCGAAGCTCGACCCCGAACCGGCGTACACCCTGGTGAAGGCCAGGATGGACTCGTGATCGGTGGACAGCACGGTGAGCGACCCCAACCCGAACGCTGGATGGTTGGTGCGTACGTGGATGACGTTGCGGATCCAGTGCAGCAGCGAACCGGACTGCGCGAGGTGGGATTCGACGTTGGTCTGGCCGAAGTTGTAGACCAGTGACTGCACAACCGGCAGGTACAACTTGCCGGGGTCCGCCGCCGAGAACCCGCCGTTGCGGTCCGGTGTCCACTGCATCGGCGTGCGGGAGCTGTCCCGGTCGGGCAGCCAGATGTTGTCGCCCATCCCGATCTCATCGCCGTAGTACAAAAACGGGCTCCCCGGCAGGGAGAACAGCAGGGCGTGGGCCAGTTCGAGTTCCGAGCGGCTGTTGTCCAGCAGCGGTGCCAGGCGACGGCGGATACCGATATTGGCGCGCATGCGTGGGTCGTAGGCGTACCAGCCGTACATCGCCTGCCGGTACTGCTCGCTGACCATCTCCAGGGTGAGTTCGTCGTGGTTGCGCAGGAATACCGCCCAGCCGGCGCCCTCGGGGATGTCGGTCGTTTCGGAGAGCACCCGCACGAGCTCATCGGCGCGCTGGGAGCGCAGCGAATAGAAGATCCTGGGCATCACCGGGAAGTCGAAGGCCATGTGGCACTCCGGCTCATCCTCGGTACCGAAGAAGGCGGCCACCTCCCGCGGCCACTGGTTGGCTTCGGCGATCATGATGCGCCCCGGATAGTCCCGGTCCACAATGGCCCGCAGCCGTCTGATGAACTCGTGCGTCAGCGGCTCGCCCTCGCCGTTACCCTCGTCCGACTCGTACAGATAGGGGATCGCGTCCAACCTGAACCCGTCAACGCCCAGGTCCAGCCAGTACCGGACCACGCCGAGGATTGCGTCGTGCACGGCCGGGTTGTCGTAGTTCAGGTCGGGCTGGTGGGAGAAGAACCTGTGGAAGTAGAACTGGCGCCGGACGGAGTCGAAAGCCCAGTTCGAGTCCTCGGTGTCCGTGAAGATGATCCGGATGTCCGGGTACTTGCCGTCGTCGTCGCTCCACACATAGAAGTCACCGAACTCTCCGTCGGGCTGCTGCCTGGATTGTTGGAACCACGGGTGCTGGTCGGAGGTGTGGTTGAGCGGCAGGTCGATGACGATGCGCATGTTGCGCTCGTGCGCCTTCGTGACGAGTTCCTTGAACTCGTCGAGGGTGCCGAACTCAGGCAGGATCGTGCGGTAGTCGGCCACGTCGTAGCCGCCGTCACGCAGCGGGGACGTGAAGAACGGTGGGATCCACAGCGCGTCGATACCCAGCCACTGCAGGTAGTCCAGCTTCGATATCAGCCCGGACAGGTCCCCGGTGCCATCCGCGTTGCTGTCGAGGAATGACCGGACCATCACCTCATAGAACACCGCGCGACGGTACCACCTTGGATCGAGGGTCAACCCGGGCAGCTGGATGGGTGCGGTGAAGCTCACGGCGTTCCTTCCGTCCCTGACGCGGCCGTGGCCGGGGGCGGCCACCACCCGACGCGGATGTGGATGGTGCAGATACGACCGATTCTAGGTCGATCGGTGCAACTTCGGTCGGGCCACTCGCTCGCCGCCAGCCTAAACTGGGAGCGATGATCGTTCCTTCGCCCTACGCCGACCTGCTCACCCTCATGGACGCGCGCGCCCACACCCTCGCCGTGCTGGGCAGCGACACCCGCTACTGGGAGTACGGAGACCCCAGAAGCCCGACGACAATCGTGATGGTGCACGGGTTCCGCGGCGACCACCACGGCCTTGAAGCCGTCGTCGCCCAGCTCCAGGGTCTGCGCATCATCTCGCCGGACCTACCCGGTTTCGGCGAATCGGCGGCATTCGACACGGCACCGCACTCCATCGACTCCTATGCCGCCTGGCTGGCCGAGTTCCTGCGCCTCCTGGCGCTGCCCGGCCGGGTCGTGGTCCTCGGCCACTCGTTCGGGTCGATCGTCGTCGCCGCGGCCGCCGCGGCACCGGGCGGCCTGCCCGCCCAGGAACTGGTACTGGTCAACCCGATCGCCGCCCCCGCCCTGTCCGGGCCCCGGGGCATCCTGACCCGGCTTGCCGTCTTCTACTACTGGCTGGCGTCCAAGCTTCCCGAACGGCTCGGGTTCGCGCTCCTGCGCAACCGGGTGATCGTGCGGGTGATGAGCATCACCATGGCCAAAACCCGGAGTCGGCAACGGCGACGCTGGATTCACAACCAGCACGACAGGTACTTCTCCGCTTTCGCGGACCGGACGGTGGTGCTGGAGGCGTTCACGGCATCCGTCAGCCACGACGTCAGCGAATACGCCGCCGCCATCGATACCCACACCCTGCTGATCGCCGCCGAGAAGGATGACATCACCCCGGTGCCCGCCCAGGTTCGGCTGCGCGCCCAGTTCCCGGATGCCCGGCTGCACGTCCTGCCCGGGGTAGGCCACCTCATCCACTACGAGGTTCCGGAGGACGCGGCGCAAGCCCTGCGTGCCTTCCTCGATCCGGTCAGCCCGGCCGGCGCACCCGAAGCAGCCGCGTCGTGACGGCCTCGGCCTCTGGCCCCCTGCGGATAGTCTTCGACTGCCGCTACACCCGGATCGACCGGCACGACGGCATCAGCCGGTACACCGCCGGTCTGGTCACCGAACTGGGCCGACTGCATCCGGTGACGATGCTGATCAGCGACCACCGGCAGCTGGCAATGTTGCCGGCGCTGCCGTGGCAACTCGTGCGTTCGCCCACCAGCCTGCTGGAACCGCTGGTGGCCCTGACCGTGAACAGGCTGGCCCCCGACATCGTGTTCAGCCCGATGCAGACAATGGGTTCGTGGGGCAGGCGCTACAAGCTGGTGCTGACCGTGCACGACCTGATCTATTACCGCAATCGCACCCCGCCGCGAGACTTCTCCATCGGTATCCGCCTGCTCTGGCGGCTGTACCACCTGTCCTGGGTGCCCCAACGGATGCTGCTGAACCGGTCCGACGGCGTCGTGACGGTGTCGGAAACCACCGGCGCGCTGATCAACCGCCACCGGCTCACCCGCCGGCCGGTCTCCGTGGTGCCCAACGCGGCCGATTCCGTCGCCGCGGCGTCGGCGCCGAGTGAGCGATCCGGACCGGAGACCACACGCCTGATCTACATGGGTTCGTTCATGCCATACAAGAACGTGGACACCCTGGTGCGAGCAGCCGCGGCCCTGCCCGGGTATGAGCTGCACCTGCTCAGCCGCGTCGGTGACGCCGAACGCGCCCGGCTGACCGCCCTCGCCCCTCAGGCGACGTTGGTCTTCCACAACGGAGTCAGTGACGAGGAATACGTCTCCCTGCTGTCCAGCGCCACGGCCCTGGTGACGACGTCCCTCGACGAGGGCTTCGGCATCCCCCTGGTCGAGGCGATGAGCCTGGGCATTCCGGTGCTGGTGAGCGATATCCCCATCTTCCGGGAGATCGGCGGCGATGCGGCCGGCTATGTCCCGCCGCTGGACCCGGATGCGCTGGCGGCCGCGGTGCGCGGACTCGAGGCGCCGGGGGAGTGGCTGAGCCGTTCACGGCTCTCCGTGATTCAGGCCGGGCGTTTCACCTGGGCCGAGTCCGCCGAACGGCTGCTCCGGGTGCTGCAGAGCACCCAGGCGGCCTCCCGCCGACGCTGACCGCGGTTTACGGCGCGGTACAGCGCGGTCTCTCAGCGCGGTCTGCCAGCGCGGTCTCTCAGCGCGCCGAAACGACGTCCTCCAGCTGGAGCCGGCCGCTCTCCCACCGGAACTCGTGAATCGAACCGTTCGGGATGAGCTCACCCGCGGCCGGCCTGGTGCCGTCCGTGGCGTAGCGGAGAAGCGTGCCGATCACACCGCCATGGCAGACCACGACCATCTCCCGCCCAGCGTAGGTCAGGGCGATGTCTTCCAACGCCGGCAGCACCCGGTCGAGCACGGCCTGGCGGGTTTCGAGTCCCGGCACCGAGGAACCGTCCGGGAACCGCGCCTGGCGTTGGGCAAAGGTCAGCCCCTCGATCTGGCCGTGGTGACGCTCGGTCAGCTCGGGAACAACGAGCGGCGCCGGGAGGTCCAGCTCACCGGCGATGATCCTGGCGCTTTCGTGCGCACGCAGCAGAGGACTGGTCACGACCGCGTCCCAGTGGCGACGGCTCAGTCGCAGACCGGTTTCCGCCGCCTGAGCCCGGCCCGTGGAATTCAGCGGGATGTCGGTGCTGCCCTGAATCCGTCTTTCGAGATTCCAGTCGGTCTGGCCGTGCCTGACAATCGCGAACTTGGTGATCACAACGCTGCCTTCTGCTGGACGGGTGCTGCTCGGCGGCTGGCCGGCTAGATGTACTGCCCAGGGACGTTGGTTGATGTGTGACGTCTTGAAATGACGAAGACCTCCGGTGGAGGGTGGAGCTGTCTAGTTCCCCAACCCGTCCGGAGGT
>NZ_SOGI01000035.1:0-65315 GCF_004403385.1 Cryobacterium sp. TMT4-31 | reverse complement strand
GGACGGGTTGGGGAACTAGACAGCTCCACCCTCCACCGGAGGTCTTCGTCATTTCAAGACGTCACACATCAACCAACGTCCCTGGGCAGTACACCTAGCGGGCGCCCTACTCCGCGCTATCCAGAGGAGCCCGGGGAGCCTTGGGAACCTTGGGCCGCACGAGAGCATGGCTGTCGCGCAGAAGCTGCTCCACGAGCTCGTCCTCCACGAACCCGTCGAGCACGATGGTGATCCAGTGCTTCTTATTGAGGTGGTAGCCGGGGTGGATATGCCCGGGAAACTCTTCCCGCAGCGCGCGCCCTTCTTCGGGGTCGCACTTCAGCGACACGCTGAACGGGTCACCGGCCAGCGCGCTGAGGGCGAAGATCTTGCCGTTGCCGCTGGTCTTGAAGACGCTGATCTCGTCGCCGAACGGAAACGTCTCGGTGGCCTGGGGCAGGCTGAGGCAGAACTCAACGAGGGCGTCCGGGGTCATGTCTGTGACACTAGCGACTTCTCCCGGACCAGCCAGCATTCGGCGAAGTCTCAGGCCGGAACGCCGACCATCGCGCCGGCGGTCAGCTCCACGGACCGCAGCCGGTCACCGATCTGCTGCGACGCGTGGGCGAGGATCAGTTCGTCGGCCTGGGTGGAGGTGGTCAGCTCCTCGAGGAACGTGCGCACGTCCGCGGGGGTACCCACGGCCGTGTATCGCATCATGTCGGCCAGGCGGCGCCCCTCCGTGGTGGTGAGGAAGGCATCGATCTGGTCGTCGGAGTACTCCGGCGATGCCGGTCCGCGGGCGATCATGCTGCGCACCCTGGAGCGACGCATGATCTCGAACTGCTGCGTGGCATCCGCCCCGTCGTCTGCCGCGATCACGTTGGCGGCCACCATCAGGTAGGGCTCGGCGAGCTGCGCCGACGGCCTGAAGTCGCGCCGGTAGGTGGCGACGGCCTCAAACAGCGAGTCGGGTGCGAAGTGCGATGCGAACGCGTACGGCAGGCCCAGCGCGGCCGCGAGGCCGGCGCCGAAGAGGGAGGACCCCAGGATGTAGAGCGGAACGTTGGTACCGGCTCCCGGCACCGCCCGCACCCCGGGGATGATCGATTCATCGCGCAGGTACGCGGCCAGCTCCATCACGTCCTGCGGAAACTGGTCGGAGGCGCGCGGGTCGCGGCGCATCGCCCTGGCGGTGGTCTGGTCGCTGCCGGGAGCCCGGCCCAGGCCCAGGTCGATGCGGTCGGGGTACAGCTCCGCGAGGGTGCCGTACTGCTCCGCGATGGTGAGCGGCGAGTGGTTGGGCAGCATCACGCCGCCGGATCCGAGCCGGATGGTGGAGGTCTGGGAGGCGACGTGACCGACGAGCACGCTGGTGGCCGACGACGCGATCGTCGGCATGTTGTGGTGCTCGGCGTACCAGACCCGCTGGTACCCGTGCTTTTCGGCGGTCTGGGCGAGCGCGACACTGGCGGCGAAGCTTTCCCTGACGGTCTGCCCGGGGGCGATAGGGGCGAGGTCAAGTATGGAGAGCGGTGTCGTCATGTTGGGGGTAACGGATTTCGGGGCCGAATCGATACCCGCATTCACCGAATCCGACCGACACCCGGCAGGAACCGACCGACTCTGGCCGCGTAGTCCGAGTAGGCGGGATGCTCTTCGAAGAGCATTTGCTCCTCCCATCGGGTCTTTCCGGCCAGGAGCCCGATCAGCGCCACCCACACCACGACGTGCATGAGGGAAGAGCCGATCACGACGAGTCCCAACCCTCCCGACATCAGCCCTGTGTAGATGGGATTGCGCACCACCGCGTAGACCCCGTTGGTGGCCAGCGGGGCGTCGTCGCGCGGTATCGGGCTGGCCGTCATGGCGGGGCCGAGCGTTGTGGATCCCTGCACCGCGAGAGCCACCCCCACCGCGATAAGCGCGATCGCTGTGGCGACGACAAACCCGTTCACCGGCCACACTGTGCCATGCGGCAGGACGAGAAGGCCTACCAGCAGCACGATCTGCACAAAGACGAGGCCGGAGGCGAGCGCACGTTTCATGCACCGAGAGTACGCCCGCCGACCCGTGCTGGGCAGGGCACCCGACGCATCCTGCCCGCACGAAAACGGCCCGCGGATCAGATTCCGGGAGCAGTGCCCCCCAACCTGGCCCGCGGGCCGTTCAGGTGATGATTGTGCTCGGTCGGTTAGTACCAGCCCACAGACTCGGACTTGGACCAGGCCGCGCACGGCGTGCCGTAGGTACCTGAGATGTAGCCCAGGCCCCAGGAGATCTGGGTGGAGGCGTTCGTCGCCCAGTCCGATCCGGCCGTGGCCATTTTGCTGCCGGGCAGCGCCTGCGGAATGCCGGTGGCACCGCTCGAGGCGTTGTACGCGTTCACGTTCCAGCCGGACTCCTTGTCCCACAGGCTGACGAGGCAGCCGAACTGGTCGGCGCCCCAGCCGTACTTGGCGCTCATCATGTCGCGGGCGACGGCCTGAGCGCCGCTCGGGTTGGTCGGCGCCGACGGAGCGGGAGCAGTGTTGGCCTTCGGGGCGGCCTTGGCGGCCTGGGCAGCCTTTGCGGCGGCAGCGGCCTCGGCGTCGGCGGCCTCCTGGGCGGCAGCGGCGGCAGCGGCCTCCGCGGCAGCGGCAGCGGCGGCCTCAGCGGCAGCCTGCTCGGCGGCGATACGGTCGAACTCCGCTGTTGCGGCCTGCAGGGGCGGCAGCTCTGCGTTGGTTTGCTCGACGAGCTCGTAGATGCGCTCTGGCGCGAGGTACTTGAAGTTGGTGAGCATCGCCACCGGAGTCGCCACCTGGGTGGCATCGGCCTTGTTCTCGGCAGCGGTGATCACGGTGCTCGCGCCGGTGATGGTGTCGGTGGCGGCCTTCTCGGCCCGGGCCTGCTTGATCTCGCTGTAGGCCTCGAGCTGCTCCACGTGCGCGGCCGAGACGGCCGCGGTTTTGACTGCACGATCGTTCTGGGCGGCCATCGCCGGCTCCAGCACAAATCCCGTACCGACCATCGCACCGATGGAGAGCACCGCGAGCGCGGCGGCGGAGCGACGGGTGACGCGCGTGCGATGGGTCTTCGACGCGCGGGTCTCGAGGGGCGTTGCGGGGATCACGGCTGTTGCGGATGTAGCGGGTGTCTCGGGTGTTGCTGGAGTGCTGGAAGTCACAGTTATGTATGTCTCTCACTGAGCGAATCGCATGTACGAGGGCGCAAAGCGGTTCTTATTCGACGTTCCACAGGCGGGGGCCCGCCCGGGCGAAGTCACTACACTGCAATATGTTTCTGCATGGATCCTCACCTTTTGCCGGGAAGTTCCCCCCAATCCGGGTACCCCTATTGCGTCCTGGGCGGTGCACTGGATCACTTCTCGATACCTGATGAGGACCCGATTCGAGCCTCAGAAAGCCGGTCAATCCGGTCGAAGGAGGAGCCCACCGCGACCCAGAAACCCGTTAAAGATTTTCCGCAACCCCCTTGAAATGTCAGCCGCCAGGTGGATAAAAACCACGATTCGTGGGAGAAAACAGGCCGCAGGACGAACAGATGCACCACTCGCCCGGCGCTGAGCCTGTGCAGGACTCGTTCGATCGGAGGTAGGACCGACGGCGCGAGGACCCTGAATAGTCGGGTGCGGGTGAGCGGCGCGGCGAGCGAGCGAACCAGGTGCACGACGGTAGACGTGCGGCCAGTCTGGCCCCGTTGCCCCGGAGCCGCCGGCGACCCGCGTCCGGTATCGGTCATCGGCGTCACTAGAGGCTTTGGACTCCCCCGAACGGGGGTAGCGATTGTTAGCGTGAGACTCCCCGTCCACCCCGTACTACGTCCCCACCCACCAGGAGTCTGCATGCTGTCCCCCCAGTCCCACCCCCTCATTGAAGCGACGCTCCCCCTGGTCGGCGAACGGCTGCCCGCCATCGCCACCGGGTTCTATGCCCGCATGTTCACCGCGCATCCCGAACTTTTCGACGGCTTGTTCAGCCGCTCGAATCAGAAAAGCGGTGTGCAGCAGCAGGCCCTCGCGGGCAGCATCGCCGCGTTCGCCGCGCATCTCGTGAAGGACCCCACCAGTGCGCCGGAGATCATGCTCTCCCGCATCGCGCACAAGCACGTCTCCCTCGGCATCCTGCCCGAGCAGTATGACGTGGTCTACACCTACCTCTTCGAGTCCATCGCGGCCGAGCTCAGCGACGTCATCACGGCCGAGATCGCGGATGCCTGGACCGAGGTCTACTGGCTGATGGCGCACGCCCTGATCAAGCAGGAGACCGGCCTGTACGCCGCCGCGGCCAGTGACAAGCCGCTGGCGCCGTGGACGGTCACACATCGGGAGCCCGCCGGCAGCGACGCTGTGACGTTCACGCTCGTGCCGTCCGATGACACCCCGGCGTCCGTCTCCCGGCCCGGCCAGTACGTGGGGGTCACGGTGCGGATGCCCGATGGGATCCGCCAGGTGCGCCAGTACTCGCTCTCGGCCGGCACCGGCACCACGACCCGGGTGTTCACGGTGAAGCTGGACAACGACGGGGAGGTCTCCCCCGTCCTGCACCGTGACGTGCAGGTCGGCGACCAGCTGACCCTCTCCAACCCGTGCGGCGACATCACCCTGAGCACGGGCAACGGCCCCCTGGTGCTGGCGTCGGCCGGCATCGGCTGCACCCCGCTGGCGTCGATCCTGCGCTCGCTGGTGGAGACCGGGTCGGACCGGAAGGTGCTGGTGCTGCACGCCGAGAGCACCATCGAACGCTGGGCTCTGCGCGACCAGATGCGCGCCGACGTCGCCATCCTGGAAACGGCCGAGCTCGAGCTCTGGCTCGAAGCGCCGAGCGCCCTGGACACCGCTCACGACGGCTTCATGTCGCTGGATTCGGTGACCATCCCGGATGACGCCTCGGTCTACCTGTGCGGCCCGCTGCCGTTCATGCGGGCGATGCGCGCCCAGGCACTGGCGTCCGGGGTCCCGGCCGCCCGCATCCACTACGAGGTCTTCGGCCCCGACCTCTGGCTCGCGAGCGCCTAGCCACCGTCGTTCCGGCGCGGCGCCATGGTGAGGGCAGCAATCTCCTTCACCCGGGGCCGCGCCCGGCCGTCTCCCCGAACGACGCCCGTGATCCAGCGGAACCGCAGCCCCGCCGGCGTCGCCGAGACGCTGGCGAGGCAGTTCTCGAACCACGGTCCCCGGATCCCCCGCCACCGAAGCGGCGACACGGGCACCCCGGCCGACCGGGCAAGCATCTCGCTGGGCCGGTTCGCGATGGCGTAGGACAGCACGGCCGAGAACGACCGGAGTGGCAGGGCCAACGGGTTGCGGATCGGCGAACAGACGGCCTGGATGATGCGGCTGCCCGAGCTGCGCTCCACCTCGGCGACATAGGAGTAGTGCACGTCGCCGGAGAGGAACGTGATGGTGTCGGGGGCCGGGCCACGTTTGCCGTCGGCCAGGTCGGTGGCCATCTGCGCCACCCGGCGAAAGCTCGACTGGAAGGCCGCCCAGTGCTCGAGGTCGAGGGCCTGGCGGAGCTTCTCGCTGACGGCGGCCATCGGAGCACCCCAGGCGCCCTCGGCGGTCGCCTCGTTCCAGGCCTCCAGATGGTGCAGCCCCGTCGGCAGCAGGAAGGGCAACGACGTGCCCACCAGCAGGTGGCGGAACCCTCCGCGCATCCGCTCGTCTAGCCAGCCGGATTCGTCGTCGTCGATCAGGGCCCGGTCTGCGGGGTCGAGCCGCCGCGCAATGCGGGAATCGATCACGATCAGCCGGCTGTCGCCGTAGTCCCGGCAGTAGCTCCAGCGATAGCTGGCCGGCTCGGCGGCGGCGCGCTCGACGAAAGCGTCGAGCCTCTCGCTGAGGTCGAGCTCGGCGTCGCCGTCGTGGCTGGCGAGGAACCGCCAGATCTCGTCGACCTCCCGGTCGGCGGGCGACAGGTTGCCCAGGTGCTGGTACACCCAATACGAGGCCAGCCCGGAAACCAGCCTCCCGTGCCACCAGGAGGTCTGTTCCATCTCGCGCTTCCAACTGAGCGACGCGTTCCAGTCGTCGCGGATATCGTGGTCGTCGAAGATCATCGCTGTGGGCACCGTCGACAGCAGCCACCGGTTCGCCGGGTCGGACCAGGCCAGGCCGTAGAGGTGCGCGTACTCCTCGAAGTCGGCCAGCTCCTCGCCAGGCGGCTCGGTGAGGTCTCGCCGGGCGCGGATGAACTCCTGCATCTGCTCGCTCGTGGTGTCGGCATAGACCTGGTCGCCCAGAAAGAGCACGAGGTCGGGCCAGGAGAATTGGCCGGGCAGCGCGGCCATCTGCAGCGCGTAGCTGCGAAGGGCATCCACACCGTGGCTGCGGTTGCCTTTCTCGTCGTGCGGCACGCTGGTGCGGCAGGATCCGAATGCCAGCTTCAGGGGCGCGCCTGGCGTGAGCGTGCTGATGACGGATGCAGGAAAACGTGATGGCAACGGCGGCCAGACCTGCACGCCGTCGATGTCGACCGCGTATGGAGAGCTTGTGCCCGGTGCCAGGTCGTCGACCTGCACCAGAGCGTAGTGATGCCCGTGCACGGCGAAGGTTCGCGCCGACCACATCCTGGCATCGGCCCGCACCGTGACCTGCCCGGCCCGCGCGGTCTCGACCCACACACTGGCGGAGTCGGTATCGACGTAGCGCAGCATCGGACCGAGGATCAGCGCCGAGGTCGTCATGGCAGAGGCGTAAATCGCCGAGTGTAGCTCTCGGCCAGAGCGGTGAAGAAGGCCGATCGCGCCGGGTAGTAGTCCGCGAACGCGGGCGCGGTGCGGGACCCTGCAGCCGCCTGCACAGCCGTACCCCGCACAGCCGCAGCGAAGAGGTCCAGGTAGTACTCCCAGCCCGGCCCGATCTCCCCCAAGCTGTCCACCCCACTGAGATGGTGGATCAGGCTCAGGCGGGTCGACCCGGCCGTCTCGGCGAGCACCAGTTCCAGCCGCCAGTCACCCTGGTCCTCGAGCATCGACAGGGCCAGGCGGGTGGGCCGCTCGCACGCATCGACGCGCATCGGTAACCACGGTTCGCCGTCTTCGAAGCGCATCTGCACGCGGATGGTGTGGCCTGCGGCACCCTTCCCCTCCCAGGGGCCGTACCACTCCGTCGTTCGGGCGGGGTCGGTCAGGGTCGCCCAGACGCCATCGATGTCGACCGCGAAGCTGCGGCTCAAGACGAGATCAGGGCCGCTGTCCCCGCGCACCAAACGCGGATCGTCCGGGCCCGCCTGCGCCCTGTCCAGGTCGTCGGTTGTCATGTCGTCAGGCCTTCCTCATTCAGTCGGCGAGGATCAGGTATAGCGCGCGGCGCACCTCATCGAGCTTCTCGGTGGCGGCGGCACGCTGGGTGTCGGTCGCCGAGGAGCGGAACTGGTGCACAACACCGAAGAGCTTGCCGACGCTCTCGTGGAAGGCGGCGTCGGAATCCGACTGCCCGGGGGTGGCCTCCCACGCCTTCTTGAGGTCGTCGGCGTGTTCGGCCAGGTAGGCCCGGCCGGCTTCAGTGAGCTCATAGTCCGTGCGGCGCTCGGTGCCGGTCGGTGAGATGAGCTCCTCGTCGACGAGCTGCTGCAGGGTCGGGTAGATGGAGCCGGGGCTGGGGCGCCAGGCGCCGCCGGTCTTCTCCTCGATGGCCCTGATGAGCCCGTAGCCGTTGGAGGGACCGTCGGCCAGCAGCGAGAGGATCGCGGAGCGGACGTCGCCCTTGTTGGCGCGACGTGAGCCACGGGGACCGCCGGGGCCGAAGCCGGGGCCGAAGCCGCCGAAGCCGGGCCCGCCGGGCCCGAATCCCCGGCCGAAACCACGACCGTGGCCCTGGGGCGAGTCGTGGTGGGCGCGGCTCATCCCCGGGCCGCAATCAGGGGCACCGAACTCGGGGCTGCCGGACTCCGGCTGGTGGGTGTGGTGAAAGCGCTTCATGATCGTTTTCGTCCTTTCGCGAGGTCGTGCTTCGCGGGTGTAGCGAGCACGCGTCGCGGAACTTCCACGACACTCAACGATATATCGCTGAGTGTCGTGGAGTCAAGGACTCAGCGGATCAACGGTCGCGCCTGTCGTCGCGCCGGTCATCCCGACGGTCGCCGCGGCGGCGTACTCCGTGGGCGACGACGGCCGCCGTTCCCACTGTGGCTGCGGTGCGGGCCACGGGTGCCCCGATCACCCCTGGGCGACCGACCCGTCTGCGTGCGAGTGGCATGTCAGGCTCCTTCCGTGTCATCGGCTTCAATGGCGGCGAGCAGAGCCTGCACCGGAATGCGCCCGCTGGCCACCAGCTGACCGCCGGCGTGACGCACCGACGCGCCGAACGGGGCGGCCCAGAGGTTCTCCCAAACCAGGAGGGCCGCGGTGCTGCCTGGCTCGATGGCCTCGGCCGCGGAGATCACGTCCTCCTCGCTGAGGAGGGTGGCCAGTTCTGTTTCGAAGGCGCGGAGTTCACCGAGTTGGCCGTCCTCGAGATCCGAGAGTTCAGCGATTTCCAGTGCGCCGTCCGCGTCCTTCGTCAGGATCAGCAGGTCCAGGATCTTCACCAGGCCCCGGTCCACGAGCGACGTGATCTCCGGCGCAATCGACCCGTTGAAGGTGCTGCCCGGAAACTCCACGACGATCCAGTCCACCGGCCCGAGTTCATCGATGGTGTCAGTCATAACCCACTCCATTTCGCTTGGATGATGCGAACGATGAGCACAGCCGGGCTAGGAACCGGTGTGCGCCGTCGTCTCCGGCTGCCGGAGGTGTCAGTGTCCAGCCCTCCGGCAGCGCTCGCGTCACCCGCGATGGGTGAAGGTGGGTCAGAGGGTGGGCAGCACCTGCTCGCGCACCTTGCGGCGCAGCACCTTGCCGAGCATCGTGCGCGGGGTGTCGGTGATCTGCACGATCCGGCGGGGAATCTTGTATGCGGCCAGGTGCTCCCGGCAGTGGTCCTGCAGGGCCTCTTCGTCCAGCGTCGCGCCGGGTTCGAGCTCGACCGCGGCGACGACCATTTCACCGCCACGTTCCAGCGGCTTGCCGAACACGGCGGCATCCGTCACCGACGCGTGCAAGCGCAGTACAGTCTCCACCTCGGTGGGCGCCACGTTGAAGCCGCCGGTGATGATCAGGTCCTTGGCCCGGTCGACGATGGTGGAGAACCCGTCTTCGTCCACGGTCACGATGTCCCCGGTCCGCAGCCAGCCGTCCGGCGTCAGGGTCTTGGCGGTCTCCTCAGGGTTGTTCCAGTAGCCCTTGAACACCTGCGGGCCCTTGAGCAGCAACTCTCCGGGCTGGCCCTGCTCCACCTCAACGGTCGGGTCATCGGGGTCGGTGACCTTCATCAGGGTCGAGGAGAACGGGATGCCGACGGTACCGGGGCGGCGGGTCGGGTGGAACGGGTTGCCCATCGCCACCGGCGATGCCTCGGTCATGCCGAAGCCCTCCACCAGCAGTCCGCCCGACACCGATTCCCACAGCTCCACGACATGGTCGGGCAGGTTCATCGCTCCCGAGATGCAGAAGCGGCAGGAGCGCAGCGAGATGCCACGTTCCTTCGCGGCGAGCGCGGTGCGCTCGTAGATCGGCGGCACCGCACAGTACACAGTTGCGGGGGTCTTCTTCATGGTGTCGAGCACGGTCTTCGGATCGAACTTGGGGAACAACACGATCAGGGCCTGCTTGTGGATGCCGTAGGTCAGATACAACGTGAGGCCGAACGAATGGAACATCGGCAGGATCGCGTAGAAGACCTCCTTGCGGTACTCGGCGCCGTGCATCCAGGCCTCGCCCTGCAACGCGTTGCAGTGCAGGTTGTAGTGGGTCAGCATCGCACCCTTGGGGCGACCGGTGGTGCCGGAGGTGTACTGGATGGCCGCCAGGTCGTGCAGCGCCGGACGGGGGTGGGTCGGGTCGATGCGGCCGTGGCTGAACAGGTCCTTCCACGGGGTCGTACCGGCCGCCGAGCCCGTGAGAGCCGCCCGGGACTCGCGCAGACTCTTCACCGGGAGGTAGAGGGCCAACCGTTTCACGGTGGGGAAAGCCTGCAGCAGGTTGACCGAGACGATGTGGTCGATCTCGATGTCGGCCGGGAACGCGCGCACTGTCGGGGCGACCTTGTCCCAGGCGATCACGATGCGGGCCTGGTGGTCTTCGAATTGGTGCCGCAGCTCCGGTGACGTATAGAGCGGGTTGTGTTCCACGACCACGCCGCCCAGGCGCAGGACGGCGTAGAACGCCACGACGTGCTGCGGGCAGTTCGGCAGGATCAGCGCGACCCTGTCGCCGGCCCGCACCCCGAGCAGGCGCAGCCCCTCGGCAGCCTTGTCGATCTGGGCGCCGAGTTCCGCGTAGCTGGTGCGGCGTCCGAAGAACTCGAGCGCCGGATGGTCGCCGGCCTCGGCGACCGCGTGCTCGAGCATCTCCACGAGCGAGGTGGTGGGGTAATCGATCTCGGCGGGCACGCCCGGCTGATAGTGCTTAACCCAGGGCTGTTGCTCAGTAGTGGCCATGCAGACATCCTCCCGCGATCCGCTCCAGAGGCGTGGGCACAACACGGCCCAAGGCTGAGCACGTCCGTGCAGACCCGACAGATATTCCGGCGCCAGCGGTTGACCGCCGCCCTCACCCGGTGGCACGGTGTGAGCGAGCAGCGGCGCGGTCAGTGACAGCGGACCCGTCGAGACATCGAAGGAGACACCATGCCCACAGTCAGGTCGCGCGATGGCACCACGATCGCCTTCGACAGTCTCGGTACCGGGCCCGCCCTCATCCTGGTGGACGGCGCCACCTGCTACCGCGACGCCGGGCCGATGCGCCCTCTGGCCGCCCTGATGGCCGACAGCTTCACCGTGTACGTCTACGACCGACGCGGCCGCGGCGCCAGCGGCGACACCTTGCCGTTCTCGGTCGACCGGGAGATCGATGACATCGCCGCATTGATCCGGTCGGCCGGCGGTCACGCGGCCCTCTTCGGCATGTCCAGTGGCGGCGCCCTGGCCCTCGCGGCCGCCGCCCAGCTCGGTGCGGCGGTCAGCGAGCTGGCCGTCTACGAGGTGCCGGTGAGCATCGACCTGGACCCCGTCGTCACCACCTACTCCCGGAAGCTCGCCGCCGCGCTGGCCGCCGGGCGCCGCGGCGACGCCATGGCCCTCTTCCTGGCCCGGGTGGGCATGCCCGCCGAGCAGATCGAGGGGATGCGGCAGACGCCGATGTGGGCCGGGTTCGAGGCGATCGCCCCGACGCTCGCCTACGACGATGCTGTTCTCGGCGACGGCCTACTCCCCTACGACCGGATCGAAGCCGTCCAGGTCCCCGCGGTGGTGCTCAGCGGCGAATTCGCACCGGAGTTCATCCGCGAATCGGCCAGGGCCCTGGCCACCGCCCTGCCGAACGGCAGGCACGTGGAACTCCCCGGCCAATCCCACGACGTGGACATCGCCGTTCTCGCCGCCGCACTGCACGAGAGCCTGGACTCTCAAGCCAGGCGGACCGTCAATGAGCCCGAAATGCCGTCGACGACATGATCACACGGCACGGATTTCTCGCTCCCGAACGGGGTGAGCACTTCGACCGGCTACCGTAGTACTATGACGCCTCCTGATTCAACTGCACCGACCGAGGCAGCCACTGCCCGCCCGACCATCACGTTCTCCGAGCTTGGGCTCAGTGACTCCGTACTCAAAGCCCTCAAAGACGTAGGCTACGAGACTCCGTCGGCCATCCAGGCTGCCACCATTCCGCCGCTCCTCGACGGCCGCGACGTCGTCGGACTCGCCCAGACCGGCACCGGCAAGACGGCCGCCTTCGCGTTGCCGATCCTCTCCCGCCTCGACATGTCCCAGAAGAGCCCGCAGGCCCTGGTGCTCGCCCCCACCCGCGAACTCGCCCTGCAGGTCTGTGAGGCCTTCGAGAAGTACGCCGCCCACATGAAGGGCGTGCACGTGCTGCCCGTCTACGGCGGACAGGGTTACGGCATCCAGCTGTCGGCGCTGCGCCGGGGCGTTCATGTTGTCGTCGGTACTCCCGGCCGCATCATGGACCACCTCGAAAAGGGCACCCTCGACCTCACCCAGCTCAAGTACCTGGTGCTCGACGAGGCCGACGAGATGCTCAAGATGGGCTTCGCCGAAGACGTCGAGACGATCCTCGCCGACACCCCGGACGACAAACAGGTGGCCCTGTTCTCCGCCACCATGCCCGCGCAGATCCGTCGCATCTCCAAGCAGTACCTCAATGACCCCGAAGAGATCACGGTCAAGAACAAGACCACGACCTCGGTCAACACCACCCAGCGTTACCTGCTGGTCTCCTACCCGCAGAAGGTGGACGCGCTCACCCGCATCCTCGAGGTGGAGAACTTCGAGGGCATGATCGTCTTCACCCGCACCAAGAACGAGACCGAGACGCTCGCCGAGAAGCTGCGTGCACGTGGCTACTCCGCCACCGCCATCAACGGCGACGTGCCCCAGGTGCAGCGTGAGCGCACCGTGGAGCAGCTCAAGAGCGGCAAGCTGGACATCCTCGTCGCCACGGATGTCGCCGCCCGCGGCCTCGACGTGGAGCGCATCAGCCACGTCATCAACTACGACATCCCGATTGACACCGAGTCGTACGTGCACCGCATCGGCCGCACCGGCCGCGCCGGCCGCAGCGGCGCCGCGATCAGCTTCGTCACCCCTCGTGAGCGTCACCTGCTCAACGCCATCGAGCGGGCCACCCGCCAGCCGCTCACCCAGATGCAGCTGCCCAGCGTCGAAGACGTCAACGTCACCCGGCTCGCCCGGTTCGACGACGCGATCACCGCTGCGCTGGAGGAGACCGCTCGCATCGCCGCGTTCCGCGACATCGTGGGCCACTACGTGGAGCACCACGACGTGCCCGAGGCCGACGTCGCCGCCGCACTCGCCGTGGTCGCCCAAGGAGAGACCCCGCTGCTGCTCAACGCCGACGACGTGCGTGCTGCGGCGCGTTTCGACCGGGAGCGCACCGAGCACCGCGACCGCGACCGGCCCGCACGCAACGACCGTCGGGACGACCGGGGCAGCCGCGATGACCGCGGCAGCCGGGATGACCGCCCGCTGCGCAGCGAACGCCCCGAACGCCGCTCACGCGACAGCAGCCGCGCCATGGCCTCGTACCGCATCGAGGTCGGCAAGCGTCACAAGGTGGAACCACGCCAGATCGTCGGCGCTCTCGCCAACGAGGGTGGCCTGAGCCGGGAAGACTTCGGCGCGATCCAGATCCTGCCCGAGTACTCCCTGGTGGACCTGCCCGCCGACCTGACCAGCGATGTGCTGGGCCGCCTCTCGGCGACCCGCATCAGCGGCAAGCTGATCGAGATCCACGCCGACAACGGCGCCTCGGCCGGCCGCAACGACCGGCCTCAACAGGGCGACCGCTCCGAGCGCCCGCCGCGCCGCTACTAGGTCACACCAGCTCACCCACGGGCGGGGATTCTCCCGACACCCCTCATCCGCTCGCCGGATTGACGGTGTGTCGCGAGAATCCCCGCCTTTCGCCGTAGCCGCCCTATCATCAACCCATGACGAGGGCTGCGACGGATGGTGACGCCGGGCTGGCCGCACGGCTGCGGCAACATTTGGGCCCCAGGCATCCGGTGGCCGCCGTCGCCCAGGTCTCCCCCGGCGGAGTGGTGCTGGCGAGCGTGGGCGCGGGGCTCGACGCCGACTTCGAAATCGGCTCCATCTCGAAGGGCCTCACCGGTCTGCTCTACCGTCAGGCCTGTGAGCTCGGCGAGATCGGCGCAGAGACCACTCTGGGTGATCTGCTCCCCCTGCCGCAGGGCCCGGCCGGGCCTCTCCGGCTCGCGGCCGTGAGCAAGCACGAGTCTGGACTACCCCGCCTTCCGCGCTCGGCGCAGCCGCTACGTCGCGCCCTGCGGTTCCTGCGCACCGGGGAGAACCCCTACGGCGAAGATCTCACCGAACTGCTGACACAGGCGCGCACCGTGCGACTCTCCTCCACGCGCCGGCGCTACTCCAATTTCGGCTTCGAACTGCTTGGCCATGCCGTCGCCCGCAGCGCGGGCCTCGACTACGCAACCCTGCTGCGGGAGCGACTGACCGAGCCGCTGGGTCTCACGTCGATGTACGCACCCGCGACACCGGCCGAGCTGCGACCCAGCGCGCTGCAGGGCACAAGCCGGTCGGGCCGCCCGCGGCCGGCCTGGACTGGAGAGGCGGTGGCACCGGCCGGCGGCATCCGTTCGTCGATCACCGATCTCGCCCGGCTCACCCAGGCGTTGCTGGAGGGATCCGCGCCCGGGATCTCGGCTCTCGATCCGGTGGCGCCGATCGCCCGCCGTGGGGTGAACATCGGGGCGGCCTGGATCACCCTGTCGGTCAGGGGCCGATCGATCACCTGGCACGACGGCGCCACCGGCGGCTTCCGTTCCTGGCTCGGCCTGGACCGGGCCGCCGGCACGGGGGTGGTTGTGCTCACCGCCACCTCACGCTCGGTCGACCGCCACGGCTTCGCGCTGCTGACGGAGCTCACCGACGCGCACTCTTAGCGGGTTAGTGAGCAATGCTTTAGTCTGGAAGGTGCACGGGGAGCACCAAGCGAACCCCCTGTCATGGAGCCTTCCTTGAATATCACTCCCCTGACCTGGATCATCACCATCGGCGTGACGATCGCGTTCTTCGCCTACGAGTTCTTCGCGCACGTGCGGAAGCCGCACGAGCCCACGGTGGGCGAGTCCGCCCGCTGGTCGGCCTTCTACATCGGCCTTGCCCTGCTGTTCGGGGTCGGCATCGGCGTGGTGTCCGGATGGCGGTACGGCGGCGAGTACTTCGCGGGCTACCTCACCGAGAAGGCGCTGTCGATCGACAACCTCTTCGTGTTCCTCATCGTGATGGCCGCGTTCTCGGTGCCCAAGGCGTACCAGCAGAAGGTGCTGATGTTCGGCATCATCATCGCCCTGATCATGCGTGGCGGGTTCATCGCCGTGGGCGCGGCCCTGATCGAGAACTTCTCCTGGGTGTTCTATCTCTTCGGTGCGCTGCTGTTCGTGCTGGCATACATGCAGGTGCGGGGCCACGACAGCAATCCGGCCGACAACCTCTTTGTGCGGCTGGCCCGCCGGGTTCTGCCGGTCACCGAGGAGTACGACCGCGACAAGCTCACCACCAAGATCAACGGCAAACGCTATGTCACCCCGATGCTGCTCACCATCATCGCGATCGGCTTCATCGACCTGGTCTTCGCGATCGACTCGATCCCCGCGATCTACGGGCTCACCTCGGAGGCCTACATCGTCTTCACCGCCAACGCCTTCGCGCTGATGGGCCTGCGCCAACTGTTCTTCCTCATCGGCGGACTGCTCGAGCGCCTGGTCTACCTGTCCCAGGGCCTGGCCGTGATCCTCGCCTTCATCGGCCTCAAGCTCGTCTTCCACGCCCTGCACGTCAACGAGGTGCCGTTCATCAACGGCGGCGAGCCGGTGCTGTGGGTGCCCGAGATCCCGATCTGGTTCTCGCTGGTCTTCATCGCCGCCACGGTCACCGTCGCGACCGTCGCGAGCCTGGCCAAGACCCGAGGGGACGCCGCCAAGGCCGATCGTGGCCGGGTCGACGGCGAGCCGATCACCAAGGCCGAGGACTCGCACTAGCCGAGCATGATCGCGTCGAGGTTGTCCACGCTCTCGCCGGTACTGCGTCGGCCTCGACGCACAGCCAGACCCGAAGATCACCAGCGTGAACTCGTTCGGGCCCGGCCCGGACAGGGCGTAGAAAGCAAGCCCCGTCGTCCGCCGGCAGTGGCGGCATGGCAACGTCCGTGCTGACCATCCGTACGGGTGAGAGCTCGTCCGCGGCGAACGCCACGGTGCTTCGCCGCGCGAAGATCGCTGCGGAAGGCGTACCCGGTCTCGCCGTTTCTGCACCCCTTGTGGCACCGCGCGCCCGGACACAAGCGCACCGGTTACCGGCCGGGAAGTACGATCCGATCGTGATCCCACGGGTCGGCCCAGCCGAGCTCGTCGAACATGCGCGAGAGCACGATCGCAGTGAAACCCCAGACGAGCCGGTCACCCACGGTGAACGCCGGCGCCCGGTAGACGGCGTCGCCCACGGTGTGCTCGGTGTTCGCCCGGTTGGCCGGGTCGAGCAGATCCGCCACGGGCACCCTGAAGACATCCACGGTTTCGGCATGGTCCATCGCGGCCACCTGGGAGGGTCGGGTCCACCAGGCCGGCACCGGGGTGACGAGATGGTTGCTCACCGGCACCGGCATTGCGGGCAGCGTGCCGAGGGGTTCGAGGCCGGCTGCGTCCAACCCGGTCTCCTCGACGGCTTCCCGCAGCGCCGCCGCGATCGGGCCCGCATCGGACGCTTCGAGCCGGCCGCCCGGGAAGGCGATCTGACCCGGGTGACTGCCCAGGGTGGAGGCACGGCGCAGCAACAGCACGTCGAGATCCCTCGGAACCCGGTCTGTGCCGGCGGGCGCCTGCGCCGGCACCGCATCCAGCACACCGAACAGCACGAGAACCGCGGCCCGGCGAGCGCTGCCCAGATCGGGGAGGTCGCGGCTTCGGCCGGTCCCCCAGTCCAGCCCACGCTCGCACAGCGCCGCGAGTTCGGCGCGCGGGTCGTTCGAGATGACGAGCATGCTTCCACCATACGCAGCCCGGTCGGCACCGGGGCTTCGGCACTAACCCACCAGGCCGAGGGTGACCGCGCGGCGCACGACACCCATACGGGAGGTCGCATCGAGCTTCGTGAAGATGTTGGACACATGCCGTTTCACGGTCCCCTCGGCAGCGAGAGCTGCAACCCGACCTCCCGGTTCGAATAGGCCAGGGCCACCATGCGCCGGGACGGCCGCTGGCGATGCGCGGTCAGCCACTACAGCAGCGCCGGATGACCGGGCGCTCGGCCCGACCTCATCACTAAAGGGTGATGTCGCCGCCACCTCCGCCGGGCTACTTTCACCCGAGAGACCCAGGAGGCCCCCGTGACGAATCCCGACCGCCATGCCCGCTCGATGCTGCCAATTCCCGACCGCCCTGCACCCGGACTCACCACCTACGACGCGAAGGACCCCGACACGCAATACCCGCCGATCGAGCCGTTGCGGCCACCGGCGGGCGCACCGAACGTGCTCGTCATCCTGATCGACGATGCCGGTTATGGTGCGTCGAGCGTCTTCGGCGGCCCCTGCGCCACGCCCAACGCCGAGAAACTCGCCGCGAACGGGCTCATATACAACCGCTTCCACACCACGGCGCTGTGCGCACCCACCCGGCAGGCGCTGCTGACCGGACGCAACCACCACTCGGTGGGGATGGGCAGCATCACCGAGACGGCAACCTCGGCGCCGGGCAACAGCTCGTTGCGGCCGAACACCAAGGCGCCGCTGGCAATGACCCTCAAATTGAACGGTTACTCCACCGCCCAGTTCGGCAAGTGCCACGAGGTGCCCGTGTGGCAGTCCTCACCGATGGGCCCGTTCGATGCCTGGCCGTCGGCCGGGGGCGGATTCGAGACCTTCTACGGCTTCATCGGCGGTGAGAACAATCAGTGGGATCCCGCGCTCTACAACGGCACGACCCCGGTGGAACCTCCGGCGACCCCTGAGGAGGGTTACCACCTCACCGAAGACCTGGCCGATCACGCCAGCAACTGGATCCGTTCGCAGAAGGCCCTGATGCCCGACAAACCGTTCTTCGTGTACTTCGCGCCCGGCGCCACGCACGCGCCCCACCACGTGCCCAAGGAGTGGGCGGACAAGTACGCCGGGAAATTCGCCGACGGCTGGGATGTGCAGCGCGAACGCACCTTCGCCAAGCAGAAGGAACTCGGAGTGATCCCCGCCGACGCGCTTCTCACCCCACGGCACGCTGAGATTCCCGCCTGGGACGACATGCCCGCCGAGCTCAAGCCCGCGCTTGAGCGGGAAATGGAGGTCTACGCCGGGTTCATGGAACACACCGATCACCACGTCGGCCGGGTGATCGACACCGTCGCCGAGCTCGGCATCCTCGACGACACCATCATCTACTACATCATCGGTGACAACGGAGCATCCGCGGAGGGCACGGTCAACGGGGCCTTCAACGAGATGGCGAACTTCAACGGGATGGCGGCGCTCGAGACGCCGGAATTCATGGCCGCCAAAATCGACGAGTTCGGCAGCCCCAGCTCCTACAACCACTATGCGGTGGGATGGGCGTGGGCGATGGACACCCCCTTCCAGTGGACCAAGCAGGTTGCCTCGCACTGGGGCGGCACCCGCAACGGCACGATCGTGCACTGGCCCACCGGGATCGCCGAGAAGGGCGGGCTGCGCGAGCAGTTCACCCACTGCATCGACATCGCCCCGACAATTCTCGAGGCCGCCGGCCTGCCCGAGCCGACGATGGTCAACGGCGTGCAGCAGTCACCCATGGAAGGTGTCAGCATGCTGTACACCTTCGACGAGCCGGCCGCCGCGGAACGTCACGACCTGCAGTACTTCGAGATGTTCGGCAACCGTGGCCTGTACTACAAGGGCTGGAGCGCGGTCACCAAGCACCGCACCCCCTGGATCATGATCGGCGGCGAGATTCCCGCCTTCGACGACGATGTCTGGGAGCTCTACGACGGCCACACCGATTACAGCCAGGCCCGGAACCTGGCCGCCGAGAATCCGGAGCTACTCGCCAAACTGCAGAGGCTGTGGCTGATCGAGGCCACCAAGTACAACGTGCTGCCGATCGACGACCGCGGCGTTGAACGGGCCACCCCGGAGGTGGCCGGCCGGCCGACCCTGATCAGGGGGAACAGCCAACTCCTGTTCGCCGGCATGGGCCGGTTGTCGGAGAACAGCGTGGTCAGCATCAAGAACAAGTCGTTCTCGGTGACGGCTGAACTGGTCATAGCCGAGGGCGGGGCGGATGGCGTGATCATCGCCCAGGGCGGCAGGTTCGGGGGTTGGAGCCTCTATGCCCAGGCCGGCCGGGCCACGTTCGTGTACAACGTCCTCGGCATCCAGGAGTTCAGGACCGAGGCCGAGCTGCCGATCCCCGCGGGACAGTGCCAGGTGCGGATGGAGTTCGCCTACGACGGCGGTGGGCTCGGCAAGGGCGGCGACGTGACGCTCTACTACGACGGCAAGCCCGTGGGCACCGGCCGGGTGGGCGCCACCCAGGCGATGATCTTCTCGGCCGACGAGACCACCGATGTGGGCTACCAATCCGGCACCCCCGTCACGGCCGACTACACCACAGCGAGCAGCCGGTTCAGCGGTCGGATCAACTGGGTGCAGATCGACCTGGGCGACGACAACAACGACCACTTCATCGACCCGGAGGAGCGGTTCCGTATCATCATGGCCCGGCAGTGAGCGGGCCGCTGCGCCGGGGAACGCCGCCTCGACCTTCCAGCAGGTCGTCACCGCACCTGCTGTGGTCTACCGCGCCCGCTATAGCGGGCGCGGCGCGCCGTGAGGGGTGCAGCGAGCGCCATCCGGGAGCTCACTGATCTGACCTCTGCGGTGCAGACTATGGGAATGACCCCACGCAGTGAGCGAACCCTCATCGTGCTCCGGCACGCCAAGTCCGACTGGTCGGGCGGCGAGGCCGACATCGACCGCACCCTCAACCCCCGCGGGCAGAGCCAGGCGCCGGATGCCGGCAGCTGGCTGGCCGAGAATGTTCCAGCCATCGACCTGGCCATCGTCTCCCCCGCGACCCGGGCTCGCGCCACCTGGGCGCTGGCCTCGGCAGAACTCAACGACAGGAGGCGCGCATCGATGACCGTGCGTATGCCGCATCCGTCAACGATCTGCTTCAGATTGTGCGGGAACTGCCCGACGAGCTTCAGAACGTGATTCTGGTGGCTCACAATCCCGGACTCGAAGACCTCGTCTACGTGCTCACCGGCGAGAGCGTCACGCTGTCGACGTCGGCCTTGGCCGTGCTGGGTGTGCCGGGTCCCTGGTCGGATCTTGTTGCCTCGACGGCCGTTCTCGTGACCAGCGGCCGTGCCAGCCGGGCGGGACTGGCCTAGGCACACGCCCAACCAGAGTCAGTCCGTTCCGGCATCCTCCGCCGTCAGCGGGAGACGGCGCTCACTCTCGAACCGATGCGTCCCGCCGTCGATCGGATCGGTGAACGCCAGCTCGCTGGCCAGGAGCTGGAGCGGCCGCCTGAAATCGAACACCTCGACACCCTGCACAACGGGGTAGAGCGGGTCGTCGATGATCGGGATGCCCAGGCCCAGCATGTGCAGACGCAGCTGGTGGGTGCGCCCGGTGCGGGGTGTCAGCCGGTACCGTCCCGCAGGCCCGTGGGCGCCCTCCAGTTCGATCAGTGACTCGGCGTTGACCGGGGCGCCGGGCACCACTTCGCCCTGCCAGTGGCCCGGCCTGGTACGGAGGTGGTTCCGCACGATGACGGGTAGCTCGAGGTCCTGCCGCATCGGAGCCAACGCCCGGTACACCTTCTTCACCTCGCCGCGCTGAAAGAGAGTCTGGTAGGCCCCTCGCCAGCGGCGTTCGGTGGCCAGGACCAGCAGGCCGCTGGTCACCCGGTCCAAGCGGTGCAACGGGGAGAGTTCGGGCAACTCCAATTGGGCGCGCAGGCGAACCACGACGCTCTGAACCACGTGCCGTCCCCGCGGGATGCTGGAAAGGAAGGGCGGCTTGTCGATCACCACGATCCGCTCATCCCGATAGACCAGGTGCAGAGGGCCAGGAACCACCGGTTCGTCGGCCAGATCGCGGTGAAACCAGACGAAGGTGGTGGGCCGGTAGCGGTCCGCGCCGGCAACGGGCGTGCCGTCTCCATAGACGAACCGGCCGTCGGCGAGGAACTCGGCCACGTTCACGGACTCGGCCAGCCGGTCCTCGAGCCAGGCGCTCATGTTCGGCCAGGTCGGCTTCGGAAAACCGGGCCGGTCGCGCTCCGGGGTGCACAGCCACGCCGCAGCGAGCCCGTGTCGTTCGGGAAGGGGCGAGCGCGGGGGCATCCCCCGATCGTACGTGCTGACCGGCTCCGCCGCCGGGCGGATGGCGGATGGCGCCCGTCAGAGCGCCCTGGCGGCCTCGAGCGCCCAGACGACCAGGTCGTGGTCGAGGTTTTCGGCCAGGCCGGACACCCCGACTGCGCCGATGAGGGAACCGTTCACCCGCAGCGGGAAGGCACCTCCGGCGGCCACGTATTCGGCAACGGGCAGACCGGTGACCTCGTTGAAGTCCTGGCCCCTGGCGCGGTATTTGGTGCTGATCAGGAAGGACGGCGCGTTATACAGGGCCACCACGCGGAACTTCCTGTCGAGCCAGTAGTCGTTGTCTGCTGTCGTGCCCGGCCGTGCCGCGTGGAAGACGCGCTGCTGGCCGAAGGACATCGCCACCGTGATACTCAGGTCATCGGCGACCGCCCGGGCCATGATCGCGCTGCCGAGCCTGAAGGCATCGTCATGATCGAAGGAGGTGAACCCGATGCTGGCGTTCTGTGCCTCCAGCAGGGGCAGGAGACCCTGGGCGGCGGGATCAGGAGTGAGCGACATGGCAGAGTCCGGTTTCGTTGGGGTGTCGACAGCGGCGCCGCACTACCGAGCACGATACCGGTTAGCGATCACAGACGCGCGGGAAACGCGGACCGGCGCCCGTACACCGTCAGCAGCAGTGCGGCCAGGCCGAAGACGACCATGACGACGGGCAGCGCGAGGCCGTCGAAAGGGGTCAGCAGCGCGGCACCGACGATCCCGGCGGCGAAAATCGCGAGGTTGAACGCCACGGGCAGGAACGCGTTCGCGACATCCGAGTCGGCTCCGCCCGTGCTGGTCAAAGCGGCCTGGAGCTGAGCGGATGCTCCGCCGAAGGAGAGCCCCCAGAGCACGGTGGCGGCGATGATCGCGGGCACCGACGCGTGGCCGGCCCAGAGGATCACGGCGGCCACGATGAACAGCAGGACACTGCCGTGCAGCAGCGGGCGCGGATGCCGGTCGAGGAGCGCGCCGGTGAGAACGATGCCGACGATCGAGGCGACACCGAAGAGGAACAGCTGCACGTCCACCGCGAGGTCGCTGCCAGTGGCCCGCAGGTAGGGGGCGATGTAGGTGTAGATGGTGTTGTGGGCGATCATCCAGGTGAAGATCACCGCCAGGATCACGGTGATTCCGGGGATCCGGAGCACCCGCACCAGGGGCAGTCTGGCGGTTCCCGGCTGGCCGTCGGCATCCGGGGCGCACAGCGCGATCAGGAGGCCGGCGATGACCGCCACCACGCTCAGACCGACGAAGGCCCAGCGCCAGTCGAACGCGGACCCCAGCCACGATCCCAGCGGGGTGCCGAGCGCGAACCCTACGGGCGCCCCGGCGGACACTATCGCCAAGGATAGACCGGACTGACGGGGCGGGCTGATCTTCCGCCCGTAGGCGGCGAGCATCCCCCAGACGATCCCCGAGAACGCCCCGGCGACGAATCGCGACCCGAGCGACAGGATGACGTCGCTGGAGACCGCCGTGACGGTGTTGGCCACGATGAGCCCGAGGATAGCACCGAGCAGCAGCCGCTTCCGGCGCATCCTCCTGGTCAGCGTGATCGCGGGAATCGTCACAATGACCGTGCCCAGCGCATACGCGCTGACGAACAGGCCGACAGCGCCCTCACTGGTGCCCAGTCCGCCGGCGATCACCGGCAACAGGCCGGCCGGCATGGTCTCCATCGCCACGAGGACGAAGCCGATGGCGGCCAGCATCAGCAGGGTGAAGATCGGCAGGCGCTGCGTTTTCTCGGCAGCCGCCGGGGCCGGCACTGTTGTCACGCTCTCCATCAGAAGGTGAGCAGGACCTTGGTGGCGCGGCGCTCGTCCATGGCCCGGTAGCCTTCGGCGGCTTCCTCGATGGGGAGGGTGAGGTCGAAAACCTTGCCCGGGTCGATGGTGCGGTCCCAGATCAACTGGATCAGGTTGGGCAGGAACCGGCGCACCGGGGCAGGTCCGCCGAGGGTGTGGATGCCGGCGAAGAACAGCTGGATGCCGGGGATCTGCACGTCGTAGTTGACCCCGACGTAGCCCAGGTGTCCGCCGCCGCGGGTCGCGCCGACGGCCTGCATGAACGATTCCTGCGTGCCGACGGCTTCGACCACGGAGTGCGCACCGAGCCCACCGGTGAGTTCCTTGATCCTGGCCACACCTTCGTCGCCGCGTTCCTCGACGATGTCGGTCGCCCCGTAGAACCTGGCGAGCTTCTGCCGTTCGGGGTGGCGCGACATGGCGATGATGCGTTCGGCGCCAAGCTGTTTGGCGGCGAGGATCGCCATCAGGCCCACGGCGCCGTCTCCGACGACGGCGACGGTCTTGCCCGGCCCGGCCTCGGCGGCCACTGCCGCGAACCAGCCGGTGCCGAGCACATCGGAGGCGGCCAGCAGCGACGGGATCAGGTCGGCGTCGGGCTGGCCGGGGGTCGCGACGAGGGTGCCGTCCGCGAGCGGGATCCGCGCCTTCTCGGCCTGCATTCCGGAGGCGAATTCGGCGTGCTCGCACCGGGACTGGAAGCCGGCCCGGCAGATTTCGCAGGTGTTGTCGGAGAGCACGAAGGATCCAACGACGAAGTCACCCACCTTGACGGTCTGCACGGCGTCACCGATCTCTTCGACGATGCCGACGTACTCGTGGCCCATCGCGGTGTGGTCGACGGGCTCGACACCCCGGTACGGCCACAGGTCCGACCCGCAGATGCAGGTGGCCGTGAGACGGATGATCGCATCGGTCGGTTCAACAATGGTCGGGTCCTGGCGGTCTTCGACCCGGACGTCGCCGGGCGCGTACATGATGACTCCACGCATGTGGATGCTCCTTTGGTCGCTGTTGGTACGTCCTCAAGCGAACCGTCGACGGTCTGTGGGCGGGAGTCCCTGCGCAGGGGTGTACCAGCAGAGCACCCCACGCCGCGACAGGGGGACGTACTGTCGTGGCTATGGACAATCAAGCCGAGGTGCGCGAATTCCTCATGTCGCGGCGCGCGAAGATCACCCCCGAACTGGCCGGCCTGCCCGCCGGCACCAATCGGCGGGTGTCCGGGCTGCGTCGCACCGAGGTTGCCACCCTGGCCGGCGTCAGCGTGGAGTACTACGCCAAGCTCGAACGCGGTGCGATCGCGGGAGCGTCCTCGTCGGTGCTCGACGCCATCGCCCGGGCGCTGCAGCTCGATGACACCGAACGCAGCCACCTGTTCAATCTGGCGCGGGCCGCCGACGGCATCCCACTGTCCGGACGCATCCGCCGGCGCGCGACGCGGAACCCGGTGAGTCGGCCGAGCCTGCAGTGGGCGCTCGGCACGATCACCGAAGGCATCGCGTTTGTGCGCGACCAGCATCAGGACCTCCTGGCGACCAACGATCTGGGCCGGGCCTTCTACTCCCCCGTCATCGGCGACGCCGGGCGCACCCCCAACCTGGCCCGGTTCCAGTTCCTCGACCCCGCCTCGCGCGATTTCTACCCGGACTGGCAGGTGTTCGCGGAGATGTGCGTGTCGATCATGCGCGCGGAGGCCGGCCGGGACCCGAACGACAAGGGGTTGCAGGACCTCGTCGGCGAGCTGTCCACCAAGAGCGACACGTTCCGCACGCTCTGGGGCGCCCACGACGTGCGCACGCACGGTGCCGGCACGAAGCGGTTCAACCATCCGGTGGTCGGCGAGCTCACCCTGGCCTATGAGGAACTCGCCATCACCGCCGATCCCGGCTCGGTGCTGATGATCTACACCGCCGAGCCCGGCTCGTCCAGCGCCGAGCGCCTGCGTCTGCTGGCCAGTTGGGCGGCCACCAGCGTCGCCGCCGACTGACCAAGCTCGGGGTCACGGCGCCTCGGGCGCCGGGGCATCCGTTTGCACCGTTCTGGTGTCGGCGAGATCGTTCTGGCGCCGGCTGGCGAGCATGATCGGAACGCCGATGAGTTCCACCAGGCCGCCGATCATCAGGGAAGCGCCGTAACCCCAGAGGTCGGCGGAGCGGCCCAGCGCCGGCTGGATGAACACGCCGCCGAGGCTGCCGAACAGCGAGTCAAACGAGAGCACGGTGGCGCGCTGCTTCGACGGGATCATGTCGTTGAGGTAGGCCTGCCGCACCGGTTCGGCGACCGCGAACACGAACCCCCAGACCATCAGGAACACCACCGCCAGCCAGAACAGGCTGTTCAGGCCGAGCACCACGAGTGAGACCACGCTGAGCAGGGACGCCGCGATCACGGTGCTGGTGCGTTTGGCGAAGAGGGTGCGGATCCGGGGAGCGAGCACGCCGCCGGCTACCTGTGCCAGCGAGAGGATCGCGGCGGCCAGGCCCGCGATGGAGTACGCCGACGGGTCGCCGTACAGCTCGAGCAGGTAGGGCTGCAGCGCGTAGAAGGCGTAGAAGCCGACGCCGGAGGCGAACGGGGCGGAGAGGATCATGTAGCGCACCGACCGCCGTTTCAGCCCGTGCTCGACCGACTCCGTGAGCACCAACCGGGTCGCCTTCAGCGGGCCCCGCGAGCGGTCCGGGGTGAAGCCGAGGTCTCTCATCACGATGAACGCGTAGATGAACATAATCACGAGCACCCCGGCGCGCACGAGGAACGGCACACCGAGGTTGGTGGCCTGGGCGATCACTCCGCCGAGCACCGAGCCGGTGAACATCGCGATACCGGTCACCACGAGCCCGCGGCCGAATACCGCCTCCAGGCTGCCGGTGTACCCGGTCGACGTGAGCGCGTCGACCAGCCAGGCTTCCACCGCACCGGAGAAGAAGGTGAAGCCGAGGCCGAGCAGCACCGACACGATGGCCCACCAGACGAACGGCGACTGCCAGACCCAGAGCATCCAGTACAGCGCGGTGGTGACCGACAGGGTGATGGTGCCCAGCAGGTAGGAGGCTTTGCGTCCCACGGTGTCGGCGACCACGCCGGTCGGGATCTCGAAAATCACCATGCCGGCTGTGAAGAACGCGTTCGCAGCGAACGCCTCGAAGTTACTCAGCCCGGCGTCGAGCAGGAACAGCGTGTTGATGCCCCAGATGAACGAGGCCGCGAGGGTGTTGCCGAGCAGCAGGATCAGGTAGATGCGCTGGACGCGCGCAGACGCCGGGTTCACGACCAGGGTCCGATCGGCGCATCGCGTTCCGTCACGAAGCAATCATCGACCCGACTGGTGCGGATGGCTAGGTCGGGACCCATCGACCGAACCGGCAGACACTCGGTCGACGGGCCTCACGTGCTGGTTGCCCGTATCGCTAGTGCACGAGCACCTTCAGCAGGATCATGGCGATGCCCAGCGTCGAAGTCCCCAGACAGCCCAGGATGCGAATCACCCACGGGCTTCCTCGAAATGCGAACGCGCTGTAGCCGATGGCTCCGAGTATGGCTACGCCGAGCCACAGGGCGGTCCACACCGCAACGTCGTCGGGCACAGCCCGCAACGCGCCGAGCAGCAGCACGATGGACGGTGGGATCGCGGACGTGAGGAAGCCCAGCGAGTGCCGCAGCGAGAGGCGCACGGCGGTGGCCATCGTCGAATCCTGAGCCTGGTTCAGACCGTATTCGACCACCGCACCGGCGTACACGTGCGCGGCCCAGAACACGAAAACCGTGCCGATCACGCCTAGAAAGGTCTGCCAGGAGGTTGCCCCATAGCCGCCGGCGACCACGATCATGCCGCTGACCAGGATGGTGCCATAGACCGAAGCCTCGGTCACGAAGCCGCCCGGAAACCGCCGGTTAGCCGTGGAGGATTGCACTTTCGCCTCGATTTCTGTTCTCGGCGAGCAGCATCGCTCCGGTTTGACGAAGGAACACGATCAGCCAGCTGAAGATCATCACGAATGCCACCAGTTCGACGGCGGTGAGTGTGTAGTACCCGGTCAGGAACCACACTGCCAGCACGACAAGAACTCCCACGTAGAGATACCCGAGAAGAAGGAACACCCGTGACATGGTGGGGATCCACGATCGGAGGCGGACGACGACAGTGATGAAAACCACGATCATTCCGGTCGCGGATACATTATGCGCTGCCATGTTTTGATCGAGCGGGAAGATTCCCACACCAGCCAAAAGCACGCCGATGAGAACCAGCGCCCCCCGCACGAGCGCGCGTCCTCGCACTTCTTCTGGCGTGGCAGCCGGGATGGCCGCGGTCGCGTAATGAGCCAGGGTGGTGACGATGATCCCCGCGATCAGGACCGTGAGGTTGAAGGCCAGCGCCGAGATGTCGTCGGAAATGCCCAGGGTGCTGAGGTTCTCCTGCCACCACAATGGGTCGCTGGCGCTCAACATGCTCGCAAAAGTGCCCACCACCACGAACACGGCGAGGATGACCGACATCAGAATCGGGGTCAGGCCAACGGCGGAGAGGAAAACACTGTAGGCCGTGACTGCGATGGCGACCGCGGCCAGCAGCGTCGCGGAGGCGGGGAAGACGACGGCACCGATGAAGCTGCGGCTCAGCAGGCCCGCAACCGCGAGCCACGCCAACAGCGAGATCACTGCGTGCGCCAGCGCAAGCGCACCGATGTCGTACCACCGGAGCTGCCCGCCGTGGCCGGGTGGCCCGGGGTCCAGCAGGGTGCCTGCCGCCCGACTGGCGTGCATCACGGCACGCGTGGTGACGAAGATCACCGCCGCCGCCGCCGCGCTCGCCAAAGCGACGAACTGCCCGACCGAGCCGGGACCCGCGATAGGAACGTCGTCACCCCAAAAGGTGATCGCCGACGCCAGCGCGCCGACCAGGAAGACGGCCGCGCCCACCAGCAGCGCGGCCGATTCCCGCGACTGGGCGTTGGCGACCGGGTGCCGAAGCAACCAACTGATGGGTGCGGGCCGGCTCATCCGAGACCTCCTGTCGCTGCGTCACCGGACCGGTGGTCGAGGCGGTGGCAGCGACAATATCTCGTCTGCACCGATCCCGAAACGTCCACAGGGCCGAACCCTGGCCAGCGCACCGGTTGTTCCATCGACAATTGCCAGGACGATGCACCGGCAATCGCCCACAGATTCAAAACGGCACTACGCTGCCGCTGAACGCCGCGAGATTCTCCGGCCGGAATCCCCGATGAAAGGTCACACCATGAGTGAAGTTGAGAGCGCAACACTCGAAAAGGCCGCCGCGGTGTCGATCGACGGCCGGCATTTCCAGTTCGTCGGCGCCACCGGCTCCCGATTCGAGCCGGGCGGTCTGGTGATCCTCCGGTCCACTGATGAGGGCGAGGAGGAGACGGACCAGCTGGGCCAGGTTGAGGAGGTCACCGTCACGATCGGCGGCGCCCCGCACGGCTCCGGGCGCATCCTGGGTCTGCTCAATGGAGATGGCCGGCACCTCGATGTTCGGCGCTCCGTCGCGTTCGGATCGGCCACGCTCCGACCCGCGGATGCCCGCACGACCGAACTGCTCTACGGCGATGCCACGGCGTCCCTGCCCATCGGCTCCTTCCTGGCCTCCCAGCACATCCCGGCCCGGCTCCTTGCCCAACGCTTCAACCGGCACACCTTCTGGTGCGGGCAGAGCGGATCGGGCAAGACTTACGCCCTGGGCGTGGTGCTGGAACAGCTGCTGATCCACACGGCGCTGCCCATGGTGATCTTCGATCCGAACGCGGACTTCGTGCACATACGGCAGGCCCATCCCGCGGGTGAATCGACGGATGCGCAACGGGCGCTGGCCGAGCGGGACATCCGGGTGCTGCGCCCATCGGCTGCCTCCCCCGATGCTCTCCGGGTGCGGTTCCTGGACCTGTCGTTGCGGGCGAAGGCGGCCGTCTTTCGGCTCGACCCGCTCGATGATCGTGCCGAACACAACGAGCTGATGCACATCGAGGACACCGTGGGTCTGATCGAGCCGACGAGGGTCGTCCCCGGCCTGCTGGACCGGGGCACCCCGGCGGCGCGCGAACTGGCGGCACGCACCGAGAATCTCCGGGTGACCGACTGGAGCATCTGGGCGCAGGGCCTGGCGGCCGTGACCGACATCCTGGAGACCCGCCCCGACGCCACGGTGCTCGACCTCGGCGGCTTCGCCTACCCGGAGGAGTCGCTGGTGGTGGCGTTGGCAGTGCTCGACGACCTGTGGGACAAACGGGAGCAACGCCGTCCGCTCCTGATCGTGATCGACGAGGCGCACAACTTCTGCTCGCCCGACCAGACCAGCCCGTTACACGTGGCGGTGCGGGAGAGAATCGTGCAGATCGCGGCGGAAGGACGCAAATTCGGCCTTTGGCTGCTGCTGTCGACCCAGCGACCGTCTCGGGTGCACCCCAGCATCATCTCGCAGTGCGACAACTTGGCGCTGATGAAGATGACGTCTCCGGTGGACCTCGACGAGCTCGCCACCATCTTCGGTTTCGTGCCGCCGGCCATGCTCGCCCGGGCTTCACGGTTCCGACAGGGCGAGGCCCTCTTCGCCGGCGGTTTTGTGCCCGCTCCCACCATGGTCACCATGGGACCGCGTCTCACCCGGGAGGGCGGCGCCGACGTAGCCGTGCCCCTGCGCCAAGCCCGCGAACTGTGAGAAAAGCCCCGAAAAACCGAAAACTCTGAGGCTCTTCTCACAGTTTGCGGGCCAGATAGCCGGCTCGCACCGGCTTGTCGAGCTTCTCGGTGGCGGCGCGCAGGGTCAGCCTCGGCAAGCCGGCCGCGTTGTCGTCGAGGAAGCCGAGGAGCGCGTCCCGGTCGACGTCGCCGAGGTAGCGCAGCATCCAGCCGGTGGCCTTCTGCACGTAGTCGTTCCCGTCGCTGCCGAGCATCCGCGCCAGCTGCAGGGTGTCGGTGATGTCGCCCCGGCGCAGGAATGCGGCTGTCGCGACCAAGGCGGTGCGGCGCTCCGGCCAGAACGACGACGCCGCGAGGGAGTAGAGCGGGTCACGTGGCTTGTCGACGAGCCAGCCGCCAACCACCTGATACGCGACCAGGTCCACAAGATCCCAGGTGTCGATCCGGTCGTGGCGGCGCAGGTACAGCTCGTAGAGCTCCTCACGCCGTTCGACGCCGGTCTTACGGTCCGTCGCCGCCTTGCCCATAATCGAGCACGCGCCGACCCGCACCTCGTGGGTCGGGCTCTCCAGCAGCGTCTCGATGTCCGGCAGCGGCATAGCGAGCGCCCGGCCGGCCAGGGCGAACACGTCGCCCATCCGCACGCCGATGAACGAGTCGTCGCCCGGGAAGTACCGGGTGTACTTCTGCCGCTGCTCCGGGGTGGCCAGGGCCACCAGGCTCTTCTGAAAGTCGGCAGCGGTGGTCTCATCCGTCATGCAGTCAGGATGCCACCGGTCTTGGCAGATTGGAGGGTCGCGGTGCCTATTGACAGACCCGGCCCTGTGTGTCGCGTTCGGCAGCCCAGTGTCTGTGTGGGCTCGGCCCGGTCTGCTGTGTCATTCCGTGGCGTCGGCCAGCGGGCAGACGTCGGCCGGCCTCAACGCTCGCGTTTGGCCCGGCGGCGTTCCCGCCAGGTCATCGCGGCCAGCGCCGCCTCCTGGCGTTCCCGCGCCGCGTCCCGCTCGATGCGTGCGGCGTTGCGGCGTTCCTGCCAGCGGGCAACCTCCGCATCGACATCGCGAAGCGCCGTGACGACGGGCGGGCCCCCGCGCAGCTGCCGGCGGGCCTCGATCACGCGGCGGTTGAAGTCGTCGAGGATCTCCCGCACCGCTCGCTCGGCGACCACGGCGTCGAGGCTGGCGTCGAGTCCGGCGTCTTCGGAACGCAGGGTGAGGGCAGCCGGGCCCAGTCCGGTGATCTGCTCACGCTCGATCTTCTGGCGGATCCACCAGTCCGGGTCGTACGGGGCGGTGAGGCCCGGGATCGGCTTGCCCGTGCCGGGCAGGTTGTCGAAGTCGCCGCGACGCATCGCCTGCTGGATCGCGATCTCCACGTACTGGGCGCGGGCATCCATCATGGCCTGGCCGGCCTCGTTGGTGTCCGGCTCGGCGACCTCGGGTCGTTCGGGTGCAGGAATCTCGCGGTTGATCTTGTACCGCGCCACATTGAGCGGCGTATCGCTGGGTTCGCGTGGACCAGTCATGCCACCAGCCTAGGTTCACCCACACGCTGACGGGCCGCTCCGCGTACACTGACCGGCATGTTCCGACACCCGCGCCGCGCGCTCGAAGGCGGACCCCTGTGAAGGCCGTTGTCCACGACCGGTACGGGCAGCCCGACCTGCTGAGGGTCGAGGAGATCCCGAAGCCCTCGCCGGGCCCGAACCAGGTACTCATCGAGGTCGCCGCGACGTCCCTCAATCTGTCCGACTGGGAGGGCCTGACCGGATCCCCGGGGTACGCCCGGATCGGCGGGTTGCGCGCCCCCAGGCGCCGGGTGTTGGGCTCCGACATCGCCGGTCGGGTCGCCGCGGTCGGCTCCGGCGTGACCCGGTTCCGCGTGAATGATGACGTGTACGGCGACAACATGGGCCTGTTGGGCGGTTTCGCCGAGTTCGCTGTGGCGCCGGTCGCGGCCCTCGCCCACAAACCTGCGGAGTTGACCTTCGCCGAGGCGTCGGCCCTGCCCCAGGCCGGAGCGATCGCGCTGCAGGGAACCGCCCGTGTTCGCCGCGGGCAGCGTGTGCTGATCAACGGGGCGGGCGGCGGGTCGGGGTCGTTCGCGATTCAGCTGGCCAAACACTCCGGAGCGCACGTGACCGGCGTCGACAACGCGCGAAAGCTCGACTTCATGCGCGGGCTCGGCGCCGACGAGGTCGTCGATTACACCACCTCGGACTTCACCCGGCTGGAACCGTTCGACCTGATCCTCGACCTCGTGGCGCACCGGTCAGTGTTCGCCTACCAGCGGGCATTGGCCCGCGGCGGTCGTTACCTCTGCGTCGGCGGCACCGTACGCAGCGTGCTGCGTGTCGTGACAGTCGGCGCGGCGCTCGGCGTGGTAACCGGGCGCCGGCTGGGGCTACTCATCGCCAGGGAGGGCCCGGCCTACTTCGAGCCCGTCGCCGAGCGGTGCGTCGCGGGCGAGCTGAGCATCAACATCGACCGCACCTATCCGCTCGACGAGGCGGCGCGGGCGCTCGCCTACCTCGGCGAGGGACGTGCTCTCGGCAAGATCGTCGTCACGGGCTAGGGGACGAATGCAATCGACGGAGAATATGCGCATCGTGGTGGAGGACGGGATGGTGTCGGCCGCCTTCGCCCGACCGGCGGACGCGTTCGCCACGCTCGTCATGGCACCGGGAGCGGGGTCCAGCTTCGACCATCCGTTCCTCGTCGGGTTCAGCGAGGCGCTGAACGCCGCCGGGTTGGCGACCCTGCGGTTCAATTTCCCGTACCGGGAGGCCGGCCGCCGGCTCCCCGACCGGGCGCCCCGGGCGATCGCCGCCTGGCGGGCGGCGATGGACGCTGCGGCTGCCCGGTCGGCGGGTCAGCCCGTTTGGGCGGCCGGTAAGTCCTTCGGCGGGCGGATGGCCTCCATGGCGGTGGCCGCCGGCATGCCGGCAGCGGGCCTGGTCTTTCTCGGCTACCCGCTGCATCCGCCGGGCAAGCCGGAGAAGCTGCGCGATGAGCACCTGTACGGGATCGACCGGCCGATGCTGTTCGTGCAGGGCACGCGTGACCCGTTCGCCGCCCCGGACGAACTCACCCCGGTGGTCGGGCGAATCGGCACGGCGACACTCGAGTTGATCGACGCGGCGAACCACTCTTTCGAGGTTCGGGGAGCCAAGCGCCCGGCCGTTGATGTGGGTGCAGGGCTTGCTCCTATGGTCGCCGAGTTCGTGCGCGCCAGCGTGGCCTAGGCTGCGTTACTCAGCGGACGGCCGCTGCCGTTGCGCTTTCGTCGCCGAGCGCTGCTGCTTGGCGGCGAGGTGCCGGCGGCCGGAACCCCGGGTGGGTTTGGTCGCCCGGCGGCTGGGCCCGTCGGGGGCCAGGCCCGCGGCCACGAGCTCCGCGAGCTTCGTCAGCGCGATCTCACGATTGCGCAGTTGGGAACGCTGTTCGGAGGCGGCCATGGTGACCACCCCGTTGATCAGGCGCCGGTCGAGTCGGGTGAGAAGCAGCATCCGCTGCTCGTCGGTGAGAACCGCAGACTCGACGACATTCCAGGACACCTGCACGCGGCTGTCCGAGGTGTTCACGTGTTGCCCGCCGGGGCCGGACGACCGGGAGAACCGCCACCCGAGTTCCGTCGCCGGAATCGTGAGCGTGGGCGATACCTCGAGATCCATGCTTCAAGGGTCCCACGATGTGGGCGCGGTCGGCGCCGTTCTGCGGGAATCGGTGGCCGGGACCGTCAGAACAGCGGCCAGGGCACCGCGGGCATCCGGCCCTCAGGGGCCGGGAAGCGGGCTTCGGTGCGCAGCCGGTCGCAGCGGGCGGCGAGGGCGACGATCTCGGCGGGAGTGAGCAGGCCGGCGAGTTCGCGCCCGAGCCCGACGGTGAGATCGGCGCTGACCCTGTCGATCCCGGCCAGCTCGTCGATGCTGAGCTCCTCGCCCAGCCAGCCCCAGAGCACGGTGCGCAGCTTGTGGTCGGCGTGGAAGGTGAGCCCGTGGTCGACGCCGTGTCGGTGCCCGTCGGGCATGGCCAGGATGTGGTCTCCCTTGCGGTCGGCATTGTTCACGATGATGTCGAACACGGCCATCCGGCGCAGTGCCACGGAGTCCTCGTGGATGAGTGACACCAGCCGGTCCTGCTCGTCCTGGCCGTCGAGCACGTGCCGCCAGCCCTGCTCAGGCATGGCCTCGGCCGGGATCAGGTCCACGGCATCCTGGCCGGGGTCCCGCTCCTGCCAGAGCTGCGCCATGCCGGGGCCCATCGGGCCGTCGCGCAGCCAGGTGCGGGGCACGACGTTCCAACCGAACGCCTCCGAGACCAGGTACGCCGCCGCCTCCCGGCTGGCCAGGTTGCCGTCGGGGAAGTCCCACAGCGGGTTCTCCCCCGCGATCGGCTTGTACACCACCGTGACGCCGTCGATGCTGCCTAGGAACGTCGCGTTGGACGCCGTCGTGATCCGCCCGGTGAGTTCGAGGTCACCGTCGACGAGGTCGGCGTCCGGCATGTTCACGCGCCGGGGAGGGTGCAGGTGTGCCCGTCTGCGTCGATGGGATAGCCGCAGAGCGGGCAGATGGGCCGGCCGGCGCCCACCACCTCGCGGGTACGTGTGGCGAACGCCCGTGCGGTGCCGACGGGCATCCGCACCAGCAGCATTTCGGCCGGTTCGACGGCTGCGAGGTCGAGCAGCTCGTCGTCGTCTTCGTCCACGATCGGGAAGGCCTCGAGCACGATCTGCACCGTCGTCGGGTCCCAGCCCAGGCTCATCGAGCCGGTGCGGAATTCCTCGTCGACGGGCTCCAACGGGTCGTTGTCGACCAGTTCGATGGGGGTGCCGGTGGGGATGCTGAACGGGTTGCCCTCGTAGGCGATCAGCTGGTCGAGGATCTCGTCGATCTTCTCGGCGAGCAGCGCGGATTGTTGTTTCTCCAGGGCGATGCTGACGATCTGGGCGCCGGTGCGCACCTGCAGGTAGAAGGTGCGGGAGCCGGGCAGACCGACGGTGCCGACGACGACCCGATCCGGCCAGGCGAACTCATGGACGATTGTAGGCATGCGAGTATTTTAGGCGCGCGACGCGTGCGGAGCCTGATGACCCGCCCCACCGCCGACCGGGGCGTCCGCCGTGGGGGCGCTCGCCGCGAGCCAGGACAGGTCCCCGGCGTCGGTATTGGTGGCGTGCACGGTCGGCCGGCTACTGCCGTACCGCACGATCGAGACGGATGCCGGACCCACGTTGATCCGCTGGAACAGGTCCAGGTGCATGCCGAAGGCGTCGGCCAGGATCGACTTGATGATGTCGCCGTGGCTCACCGCCACCCAGACCGCGCCGGGTCCGTGTTCCGCCTCGAAGGCGGCGTCCAGGCGGCGGATCGCGGCGACCGACCTGGCCTGCATCGCTGCCATCGCTTCCCCGTTCGGGAAGGTCACGGCGGACGGCTGGGTCTGCACCACCGACCACAGCTTCTCCGCCGACAGGTCCTGGAGGGTGCGGCCCTGCCAGTCGCCGTAGTCGCACTCGGAGAGTTCGTCTTCGATCGGCGTCAGCAGCGTGCCACTCTGGCGGTCGATGATGTGCTGCGCGGTTTCGCGGCAGCGTTCCAGGGGGCTGGAGACCACCCCGACCAGCGGTACCGCGGCGAGCCGCTCCCCCGTGACGACGGCTTGGTCTCGGCCGATCTGGTCGAGCAGAACGCCGGCGGTGCGTCCGGCCAGCAGCCCGGTGGCGTTTGCGGTGGTGCGGCCGTGCCGCACGAGGATGACTGTGGCCATGGCTACAGCCTAGACAGCCAGCCGGGCCCCGAGTGGTCGCACGCTTATTAGGACTTCGTCAGATTTATAGGACGCAATAGCCGGCCCAATGCATCCTATTAATCTCACTATCTCCTAACTTGCGTCGGGGCGAGGTGAAGACCCCGGGCCATGGCGTGGAGGATCTCCGCCTCGACCCGTGGCCAGTCGAAGAGGATCTGCCGGTAGTCGTAGCGCAGAACCGTGAAACCGAGGAGGACGAGCCTCCGATCGTGCGCGATGTCTGCCCGCCGCTGCTCGGCCGTGGAGTGGGAGCTGAAGCCATCGCTCTGCAGTACGAGCCGCTGCCCGATCAGACCATCGAGGCGGTGCCCCGCGAGCATGACCTGCTGGCTGACCCGGATGCCGATGGCCGCGAGCCGGGAAACGGGCAGCGTCTCCAGGCCCGAATCGGCCAGCCCCGACGCGACCTCTCGCACGGCACGGGCCGCGGCACTGCGCAGGTGCAGCCTCGCGAGCGAGGCCTGGGTCACGAGCTTCTTGTTCAAAGCGGAGTCCCAGACGACGAGAGCGTTCTCGAACGGTTGGCACTCGGCGATGTGCACGAGGGCGTTCTCGATAGGTTCCGCAAGTGCGAACCGGGCAACCGGTACCGGTCCGATACTCCAGTGCACCCGCAGGGTTTCGGATGCCGGCACCGCCGTGTTTCTCGGCATGCTGACGTGGTTCATCCCGTCAGAGAGGTGCCACAGCTCAAGCTGCCGGGCAACGCTGAGGCACGCCACCCGCCCGCCGAGCGCAGCCGCGGCGCGCAGATCGGCTGGAGCCGTCGGCAGAGCGAGCCAATCACGGCGGATGCGTTCGCACTCGCCGCCGGCGATGCTCTGCCTGATCGAGTATCGAGTGAACCCCGCACGCAGCGCCTGAGCTGAGTGCGCAACGCCGTGGTGCCGGGCGAGCCAGATGCCGAGGTCCATCCGTCTAGTGTCGTGGCGGCATCAGCTCCCGCGCAGAAACGATCTCGGCTGTCGAGAACTCGCCCCGTCGCGCCCCTGTGCACAACACGGCATGGCGCCGAAGGATGCGGTGTTCCGTCTAGGTCGCACGGACGGGCGAGTCGGCGATGCGCGCCGTGACCTCGGCGACAGCGGCGCGCATCTCTCTGACCGAGGCGGGATCGTCGCCCTGTGCCTGCAGTTGCAGGTCCAGTGCGGCCAGCTGCTGCTGAAGGGCCGTCTGCACCTCCCCGGCCGAGCAGGTGTAAGCCAGATCGCTGACCAGTTGCAGAAACCTTCTCACCACCGAGGGGTCGTTGGCGCCGTAATGCCGCATCGGGGACAGCGCATCATGGATAGTGTCTGCCGCTGTGCGGGTAGCCGTCACCACCCGCAGGTTCCCGTCCGCATCGGCGAGGGCGCTGGGAAGCGCCGGCATCTGGAGCGTGCTGGCCACGATCGCGCTGAGGTGCCCGAGGGCATTCACGGCGGTGGTCGGGTCGTTGATGCCCGGCGACAGCGCGCGCACGCCGATGTCCACGATCTGCTGCACCCCGTAGTCGATGTCCTGCGCCGCGGTGCGTTCGTAGGCAATTGAGTACGCGCCGCGCACCGCATCCGCCACGTCGTCCGCGTCCGCCGGGTCCGTACCGTCCCCGGCCGGCCACCACACCATCAGTGGCGTGCCGGCGACGACGTTTTCCCCGACCCGCCTGACCTCCTGGAAGACAAGCGAGTGCGGGGCGGCGTAGGCCACCAGTGCCGCGTGGTCGCGGCCGGTGATGAAACCGCTCACCGCCGCCGTGACGGTGTGCGTCCCGACCGGGATCTGCATCGGCGAGGTATACGCCTGAGCGGCCTCATTGCCGGCACCGACGAGGTCGATGGTGCGGTTCGTTTCGGCGTGGATGTCCTTCAGCATCGTCTCCACCCGCAGCTGGGCGGCTAGGTGGGCGAGGAAGAAGACCAGCATGATGACGCTCACCAGGGTGAGAACGAACGCCGTCGTCACGGCGACCCGGGGTACGAACTCGGCGGCGTCATCCGTCGTCGCTCGCACCGACCGCAGCACCGTGATCGAGTATGCGAAGGTGCCGAGGAAAACAGCCAGGGTCGCGTGCACCTGCCGGTCCCTGGCGAACAACCGCAACACGCGGGGCGACGCCTGGCTGCTGGCCAGCTGCAACGCCACCACCGTGAGAGAGAAAGTCAGCGACGTCGCCGTGATCAACGAGCCGGCAATCGACGACAGCACCGACCGGGCCGTCTCTGCTCCCCCGTTGAATATCACCGAGTCCACGGCGGTGGGCAGTTCCGCGTCGATGAGCAGGTCAATGCGCGGAAGCACGAGCCCCAGCACGACAGCCAGTAGAATCGCCGCCACCGGAAGCGGCCACAACCGTGATTCCACCGACTCGGTCAGGCGCGCCCACCGGGCTCGACCACCGCCTGAACCCCGCATCTCAGCCACAAATCACTCCCGCCGGGTCGGTTCTTCGGTGCACGTCCGGTCAGCATAGCAACCAGGTCTGATCGGGATTCCGGCCGTCGTAAGCCCGAAACGGGCGGTCTCGGCGCCCGCCTAACATCTAGGAACCAGGCGCATTCGGGTGTAGACGTGGTGCAGGGCAGCCAGATGCAGGCGCCACGATCGAGAGCAGGGTTCGGATGGTTGCGGCCACAACGGTGCTGGCGATCATCGTCATCTGGAGTGTGTTCTCGAGGCCGTTGGATCGACGGGGCATTACGTCGGCCCTCTTCTTCACCGTCGTGGGTTTCCTCGTCGGCACGTCGGCGCTCGGCTGGCTCGACATTGCCGTGGAATCCGAGGTCGCCGAGCTTGTGGCCGAGATCGCATTGGTGCTGCTCCTCTTCAGCGACGCCTCCCGCATCGACCTGCGGGCGCTCCGGCGAGAGCTCTCCTTGCCGACCCGCCTGCTGCTGATCGGGCTGCCGCTCACCATGATCGCCGGATCTGTGGTCGGTGCGCTCGTCTTCCCCGACATGGCGCTGGCCTCCGTGGTGCTGCTGGCCACGATGCTGGCCTCCACGGATGCGGCGTTGGGCCAGAAGGTCGTGTCCGACCCGGCCGTCCCCGGGCGGGTGCGGCAGTCCCTCGACGTGGAGAGCGGACTCAACGACGGCCTCGCCGTGCCGTTCTTCCTGGTCACACTCGCGATCGCCAACGCTGAGCTGGAGACCGACGTGCCCTCGGCGGTGATCAGCAGCATGGCCGCCCAGATCGGTTGGGGGCTCATCGGGGGCTTGGTCGCCGGCGCGCTGGGCGGGCTGCTGTTCCGCGCCGCCGACCACCGGGACTGGATCGGCCGGGAGTGGCGCCAGATCGTTCCCCTGGCGGCGGCGCTGCTGGCGTTCACCATCGCCGTGACACTCGGTGGCAGCGGATTCATCGCCGCCTTCGTGGGCGGCCTCGTGTTCGGCAGGTTCTCCGGCACGCGCGGGTCGGCCGTCACCTTGCTGGCCGAGGACTCTGGCGGCTTCCTCGCCGCCGTCACCTGGATCGGGTTCGGCGCGCTGGCCCTCACCCTGGCCTTCCCGTACATCACCTGGCAGGTCGTCCTCTACGCCGCGCTCAGCCTGACGCTGGTACGGATGATTCCGGTCACGATCGCCCTCGCCGGTCAGGGGCTGAAACGGCCCACGGTGGCGTTCATCGGCTGGTTCGGTCCGCGCGGGCTGGCTTCGCTGGTGTTCGCGCTTCTCGCCTTCGAGCGTGGTGTGCCCGAGGGGGACGTCGTGCTCACGACGGTTTTCGTCACCGTTGCGCTGAGCGTGATCCTGCACGGCCTCACGTCGGTTCCGCTGGTCGCCGCCTACCACCGCTGGTACACGGCGCACAGTGCGCAACATCCAGGCGCAGCAGAGGCGGTGCAGGCGACGATGTCCCGCCGCCGACGCCACCTCCCCGGTGCCCACGACGCCTAGCAGGGCCCCCCTCTTCCTCCACCGTCATGCGGCCGAGGAGGTCGGCGATGCGGTCGCCGATGAAACGTTACCGGCGTGTCAACGAGTATCGGCGCGCGGTGGGCCGTCAGCGAGCGGGCAGGCCGGCCAACGGAATCAGCTCCTGAATCCAGGCTTGGTACTGGCGAATCGTCTCGGCGTAGTCCTCTGCCACCCGGTCCAGGTCACTCTGGGAGGCGGCACCCGACGCGTCCGCGGTCATCAAATGCCGCCAGGACTCGAGCAACAGAACGATCTGGTCCGCCAGCGGCCAGCCACGGGCCAGGTGTTCGTTCGCTCCCGGCACGGCCACCATCACGGGCGCCCAATCAGCCATGGCCGTTTGCAGGCGCCGCCGGGCAGCCGATGTGGTGCGAAACATGTGTTGCGGGAACCCATGTTGCGCACAGAGCGCCATCAGGTTCGCCGTCACCTTGTCACGACTCACGGCGTCGTCCCAGACGCCGCTTTTCGGCGCGAAGTCGGGCTGTATCGACAGGGCGCGGAGATTCGCCAGATTTTCCTCATGATGCTCCGGGGTGAACCCGGGAATTCCAGCGGCATAGAGATCGGCTCCGACTACAGGGGCGAGGAGCATCCGTCCCACATCGTTCACGGTCTGGGCGAGACTGCGAAACGCCACCTTCGACATCCCGTCGTAGCGCAGCCTGTCCCGCGTCTCGGCACGTCTCTTGCTCCACGAATTGACGAGGCCGGCCGTCACGAACGCACCGACAACGCCGTACAGCGCGTCCCGGGAATTGCCGAAGTCCGCGGTGGCGTCTCGCAGCCAGCGCAGGTCGAAGAGGGCCGGGCTCAGCAGCAACCCGATTGCCGCGATGAGAAACCAGGTCTCGCGCCGGAATGCCCCACTCTTCACTGCCGTTTTCTCCCCCACGGTCGGCTCTTTTCTCATCTGTGCTCGTCACGGCCCGCTCCGCCCTGCCTGGGCACTCGCAGCCTACCGGCAGGTGGCAGCTATCCGATCGGCGCAAACCCGCGTACGGTCGCTCCATGGCGAACCTCATCGAGAAACTAGCGGAATCGGTGCCCTCCTGGGGTGCGAAACTGGCGTACGGCGAGAAGACCACGCTGGGCGGGCACGACCTGATCCCCGTCGCGCTCGTCGGCTTCGGCTTCGGCGGCGGCGAGGGCTCCAGCGAGATGCCCGACGGCGGCTTCGGCCCAGCCGGCATGGGCGTCGGGGAAGGCAGCGGCGGTGGTGGCGGCGGCTACGCGGTGCCGATCGGCGCCTATGTCGGCGGACCCGACGGGCTGGAATTCCGGCCCAACCGAATCGCCCTGATGGTGGTAACCGTGCCCGTGGTGGCGGCCGCCGGGTTGGCGCTCGCGCAGATCATCCGCGCGCTCAGAGGTGCCGCCCCGAGTTGAGCCGGTCTACGCCGGCGATTCGCCGAGCATCACTCAAGACCTCGCGATCTCCGCCTGACCCGGCGCATCCATCGCTGGGCCTTGTCCGGGGCGTGCGCGGCGCTCACTGCGCCCCCTGTCGGCGACCGCTACCGCTATAGCGGGCGCGGCCGCCCGTAGGAGGTGCAGTGAGCCGCCTGCCCTGTCACGCGGCGGGGTTCAGCGCCGCAATGGTGGCGGCGTAGCGCCCCTCGACCTCCGCGAACCGCAGGAACTTCACGGTATCAACGAGAATCTCCTGCGCGTCGGGCTGCGCTTCCAGAAGAGCCATAACCTCGTCGGCGAAGGCGTCCAGAGCCATGAAGTGCTCGTTCACCGAGTTGCCGGCCATCAGTTCGGTCTGCACGGCCGGCGGAACGAGCTCAATGACCTGCACGGATGTTCCGGCCAGCTGCATCCGAATGGTCTCGCTGTACTGGTGGATGAAGGCCTTGGTGCCGTTGTAGGTGGGGGTAAAGGCCAGCGGGGTGAAGGCGAGCCCTGACGAGACCGTCATCAGGGTGGCGTCTGGGCGGGTCTGCAGGTGCTCGATGAATGCGGCGACCAGCCGCAGCGGCCCGTTGATGTTGGTCTCGACGATGCGTTCAGCTACGGCCAGGAAACCAGCACCGCGCACATCCTCGGCGTTCATCACCCCGGCCATGGCGATGAGTACGTTCAGGTCGCTGTGCTCGGCCAGAATCTGGTCGCGGGCGGCCAGCACGGAGGCGGGGTCGGTGGTGTCGATGGTGACGCCCGACAGCCCGTGCTCGGCGGCGAGGCGCTGCAACACGTCGGCGCGGCGCCCGCCGATCACGACGGTATTGCCGGCGGCCCGCAATCGCAGGGCCAGGGCGAGTCCGATGCCCGAGGTGGCGCCGGGGATGAAGATGGTGTTTCCGGTGATGTTCATGACTCGAGTGTGTGCGGCGGCGACCGGATGCGGGAGAGGAGCCGTTGTCGTAGGACTGCCGGTCCCTGGAGAGCGGCGCGTCGGTGGCGGATGATGGACGCATGGACCAACCTGCTCTCGCCGATTTTCTCCGCTCCCGCCGGAGCGGGGTCCGCCCTGAGGACGTCGGCCTCCCCGCTGGGCCGCGTCGATTGGTCCCCGGGTTACGCCGCGAGGAGGTCGCCGCGTTGGCCGGGATGTCCGCGGACTACTACGTGCGGATGGAGCAGGCCCGCAGCCCGCAACCATCCGAACAGATGTTGGCGGCCCTGGCCCGGGCGCTGCGCCTGAGCAACGACGAGCGGGATTACCTGTACCGCCTCGCCGACCACAACGTGCCGGCGCGCACGCCACTGGACACGCACGTTGCCCCCTCCCTGATGCGGGTCTTCGACCGGCTCGAGGAGACCCCGGCGTTGATCCTTTCCAGCCTCGGTGAGACTCTGGCGCAGAACTGGCTGGGCGCGGCGCTTCTCGGCGACCACTCCCGGCACACCGGGCTGGCTCGCAGCAGCGTCTACCGGTGGTTCACCGACCCCACCGATCGGGAGATCTACCCGTTTGCCGACCGGCAGCGGCAGAGCCGGGCCCAGGTGGCCGGCCTCCGTGCGGCCTTCGGAGCGGCGGGCCAGCGCTCACGAGCGGGTGCGTTGGTGCGAGAGCTGAGCCGGGTGAGCGCAGAATTCACCGAAATCTGGGAACTGCAGGATGTGGCCACCCGCTTCCAGGACCACAAGACGCTGATCCACCCGGAACTGGGTCCGATTGAACTCGACTGCCAGACGCTCCTCACCGAGGACCGTGGTCAGGCGTTGCTCATCCTCACCGCGGCGCCGCGGAGCGAGGCCGCCGAGAAGCTGGCGCTCCTGGCCGTGCTCGGCCATCAGCGCTTCGCGCCGGCTCCCCCGACCGGCGGGCCAGCCCCCGAGTAGTGGTTTCGTGAGCTCGTTGGCGCTCACTGCGCCCTGTATGGCCGGGTGCACCCGCTGTAGAGGGCGCAACGGGCCATACGAGGTGCAGTGGTGCTCTCCGCCGACGCCGACATGGACCGGCCGGTGTCAAAACCCCACCACCGCGTGTACCGTCATCGCCAACAGGAGGCTCGGTCGAGTCGTGAGGTAAGAGCGGAAGCACAGGGTTTCAGGCGGCTTTGTCCGAGGTTGCGCCAAGCAGACCGCGACTGGTCCCGACCGCCGCCGAGTCCCCGGTTGGCCCGACGGCGCACCAACCTTGCGCACGGGACTAGTTCCTGAGGTCGACGGGCATCCTCTTCGGGCCAGAGGCCAGCATCAACGATCCGGGTCGGGTCCGCTCTCGTCGGGGCGAACCGGTCGCGAGGTATGCGCAGACGAATTCCTTCACCAACGCCCCGGCCCGGCCGGTGATGCGAATCGCCCGAGGCCGGTCCGCCTTAGTGAGGAGCTGGATGATCGCCCTCTTCCGGCCGATGCTGATGCACTGAGCGCTGAAACCGACATCGAGCTTCGTCAGGCTCCCACCGCGCAGAACTGCCAGAACGTTGTCCGCCGCGTGGCCGCCAAGGGGCATGGCGATGGCGCAGCCCATCCGCAGGTGAGAACCCACGGACGACGGCGGGTGCACGGCGTCGCCGGCTCCGAAGACTTCAGGGTACGCAAGCGCACGGAGTTCCTCGTCGACCAGCAACCGGCCGATCGGGTCGACGTCGAGCCCGCTGCGTCGGGCTAGGTCGGGGACGGCGAAAGAGGCGGTCCAGACGGTGACGTCGCTGGGAAGAAGCGTGCCGTCAAGGAGTTCAACGGCATCGGCCTGGACCCGGCTGGCGCCGCTCCCCTCCATCACGTTGACTCCGAGCCTATTCAGCGAACGGAGGACGGACTTGCGGGAGGCCGCGGGGAGATGCGCGAGCACGGCGCCTCTCGACACCAGGGTGACCGACGCTGTCGGGTGCTGTTCCGCGAACTCAGCGGCGGCCTCCACACCCGTCGCCCCGCCCCCGACCACGACGATGCGCTGGCCGTCCGGGCCGGTGGCAAGCGCAAGGCGCGCGGTCTCCGCCCCGTCAGCGTTGCTCAGCAGGTGCGCGAACTCGTCCGCACCGGGTACTCCGAGCGCGGCCGTGCTCCCCACGGCGTAGACCAGGGTGTCATAGGGTTCGCTCGTGATCCCACCGCTGGTCGCGACGGAGAGCACCCGGGCAGGAGCGTCGATCCGCAGCACCGTGCCCAGGACGATCTCGATGCGGTCGTGCAGCATGTCGTCCAGTGGAATCGCGGCGCTCGTGCGCACCCCTGCGGCCACTTCGTGCAGGCGCACGCGTTCGATGAAGTCGGTGCGGGGATTCACCATTGCGACGCGCACCCGGCGGCCCTCGGCAGCCGTCAAGGACGCTTGCACCCGGTTTGCCGCGAGGATTCCGGCATAGCCGGCCCCGATGACGACAACCCTGTGCTCGGAACGTGTGCTCATGCGGTCTCTTTCTCGAAAACGGGCGGGGTCACAAGTAATGACCGCCGCCTCCGCCGAAACGTGACACCTGGCGGCACTCGCGCGGGGCCCGTCACGAATCACCATTGGAAAGGGCGTAGCGGTAAGTTGATGCCGGATTGCACACCGAGCAGCACCGAACAGAGGATGCCGATGGGAGTTCCCAGTCGCGACGTTACCGCAGCAGAAATGGATGAGCTGGCGGCCGGGTTTGAGTCGATGCGCCCCCGGCTTTTCGGTATCGCCTACCGCATGCTCGGCAGCGCAGTGGAAGCAGAGGATGTCGTGCAGGACGCCTGGGTCAAGTGGCAGACGACCGACCGCTCGGGCATCCGCAGCCATCCTGCATTTTTGACGACGATGACGACCCGCCTCACGATCAACGTGGCGACGTCGTCGCGCATGCGTCGGGAGACCTACATCGGCCCGTGGCTGCCGGAACCGGTGTTTACCGGCGCCGATCCCGAACTGGGAGCGGAAAACGCGGAGGCCCTCGAAGTCGGGCTCCTGTTACTGATGGAACGACTGACCCCACAGGAGCGCGCCGTCTATCTGCTCCACGAGGCCTTCGGTTACACCTTCGGTGATATCGCCGCGGTAGTTGAGACCACGGAGGCCAACGCCCGCCAGCTCGCCCGGCGTGCCCGCCTGCACCTCAAGGAGCACAGCGATAACCGCGTAACCGTCGCGCAGAAGAACCGTCTGCTTCGCTCCTTCCTCGCCGCCGCTCAAGCCGGCGACCTGGAGGGCCTGCAGAGTCTGCTCGCCGACGACATCGTCCTGTACTCGGACGGTGGTGGGAACGTCACCGCCGCGCGCCGGCCGGTCGAAGGTCCCGACCACGTGGCACGGTTCCTTCTCGGTACGGTTCAGAAACTACAGATGCATGTCGAGCTCCATGTCGCCGCAGTCAACGGCTCCGACGCCTTCGTGCTTCGAATGGATGGCGAGCCGTTCCTCGTCGGGGCCATTGGGGTCAGCACCCGCGGCATCGACCGGATCTTCTTCATCATGAACCCGGTGAAACTCGGCGCCGTGCGCAACGTCCCGCTCGAGAGGCACCGGTCGTAGGCTGACAGCACGCGATGAAAAGGAGACCGCCATGGTCCAGACGACATCGGCAGTGACCCCGGCAGTGGCCGAGGTGATGGCCGAGCTGGCCGCGCTCGAGGACCCGCAGATCCGCGCGGTGAACCTCAACCACGGTGACGACCACGGGGTGAACCTCACCAAGCTGCGCGCGGTCGCCAAACGGATCAAGACCCAGCCGGAGTTTTCACGGGACCTGTGGGCGACCGGGGACACCGCGGCGCGGCTGCTCGCCCTGCTGATCTGCCGGCCGAAGGCGTTCGAGCGGGATGAATTGGATGCCATGCTGCGCGAAGCCGGCACACCCAAGGTGCAGGACTGGCTCGTGAACTATGTGGTGAAGAAGAACTCGCACGTCGAGGAGCTGCGCGTGCTCTGGTTCGCCGACGCCGACCCCGTGGTCGCCAGCGCCGGTTGGGCGCTGACCACCGAGCGGGTGGCCAAGTCCCCCGAGGGCCTCGACCTGGATGGGCTGCTCGAGCTCATCGAGGCCGAGATGAAGGATGCGCCGGAGCGCCTGCAGTGGGCGATGAACCACTGCCTGGCGCAGATCGGGATCGAGCATCCCGATCACCGCGCTCGCGCCCTGGCCATCGGCGAGCGCCTGGAGGTACTCAAGGACTACCCGACTCCCCCTGGCTGCACCTCACCGTTCGCACCCATCTGGATCACCGAGATGGTCAGCCGCCAGAAGGCCTGACGACAGCCGGCTTCGAGTTGCGAGTCGAGCCCGCGGCAGCCCGGTTAGCGCCGCTCGACACCGATCGATCAGCCGCAGCGGTCCTGGGCTTGGGCGGTCTTCTTCCGGACTCGATTCCACGCGCTGCCGGCCTGGTGCGAGTGCAGCCGCACTGCACGTGTGGCACCTGCCGTCACCTGGAAGCTACCACCGCAGCTGAGCCGTGGGGATCGGGTTCAGAGTTCGTACCCGATGAGCCAGTGCAGTCCGTACCGGTCGATGACCTGGCCGTCGGACGCGCCCCACGGCTTGGGGGCGAGGGGATCAACTATCCTGCCGCCGACCGACAGTTTGTCGAACCAGTCGTGGAGAACCGCTGGTTCGGCAGTGCCCAGAAGGGCGAGGCTGGCGCCCTCGATCCGAAAGCTCTTCTCGCTCTCGGCCGCGTCGGAGCCGGCGAGAGCGACCCTGCCGCTGAGAACTCCGTGGGCTATGGCGTCCTCGGGGCCGTCACTCCGCCCAAAGTCCTGGTAGGTGTGCAGAGTGAGCTCGCCACCGAACACATCCGCGTAGAAGCCGAGAGCTTCACGCGCCGTACCGGGAAAACTCAGATAGAGCAGTGGCCCTGACATGCGCAGATCCTATCTACGCCCCGCGAACAGGGCGTGCAGCAGCGGAATGACCGACCCGATCATCAGGACTGCGCCGAGAACCGCATCGTCACCGCGGAGCACCGCGCCGGCGATGAGCAGGGCTCCGAACAGCACCGCCGACACCACTCGGCCGGCGGTGCGCTCCAGGCGCGCGACCCGCCGCTCGAGGCCCGGGCTCGTCACCGCCACAGTGCCGTCCCCGAGGCGGGTGACGATCGCGTCCAACCGCTTCGGCAGTGCCCAGGCGATACCGGCGTTCTCCAGCGCCTGTTTGCCGAAGTCCTGCACCACGTTGCCGCCCTCGTCGCGGATCAACTGCGACGCGTAGGGCTCCACCGAATCCCAGAGGTTGAACGCGGGGTTCAGCGAACTGCAGACCCCGGAAGTGAGCGACATCGCCCGGATGATCAGCAGAAAGTTCTCCGGCAGCTGGAACGGCAGCGCCCGCACGACATCCCCGAACTGGATGGCGAAGTCGCGGAACTCCCGCGGGTCCACCTCGCGCAGCTCAGCGAAGCCCATGCCGCCGAAGCGGGCGAAGAGCTGCTTCATCGCCTTCTCCAGCTCGGAGGTTTCGGCCGAGGGCAGCAGCACGCCCAGGTCGCGGGCCGCATTGACCATGCCCGTGCCGTCGCGCGAGGCGGCCGCGATGAGCATCTTCCGCAGTCCGCGGCGGGTGCTCGTGGGGACCTCACCCATCATGCCGAAGTCGATGAACGTCAGTCTCCAGCCGCGGCCGCTCGGATCGTCCGGCATCGGGGTGACGAAGATGTTGCCCGGGTGCGGGTCGGCGTGGAAGAACCCGTTGGTGAACAGCTGGTCGAACATCACGGCGGCGAAGACCGGAGCCACCTGCGCCGGGTCGATGCCCGCCGCGTCCAGCGCATCCGTGTCAGTGATCTTGATCGCCGTCACGTCCTCGAGAGTGAGCACGCGTCGGGTGGTGCGCTCCCAGACGATCTCAGGCACACTCACCCGCTCGTCGTCGGCGAAGTCCTCCGCGAACCGCACGGCGCTGGTGGCCTCGTGCAGGTAGTCGATCTCCTCGAGGCAGGTCAGCGCGAATTCCTCGATCAGCGCCGGCGCATCCACCCGGTCGGAGACGAGGCGCACGTGGCTGAGCCAGCCGCTCACTCTGCGTAACGCCGCCAGGTCGACGTCGACAATGGCGTCGATGCCGGGCCGTTGAACCTTGATCACCACACCGTGCAGGCCGGTGTCGGCGGCATCGAGCGGGGCGAGCCGCGCACGATGAGCCTGACCGAGCGATGCCGCCGCCACCGGCGTCTCGTCGACCCACGCGAACGCCCGTTCCAACGGCATGCCCAGCTCAGCCTCGGCGAGCGCCCGGATCGCCGGGAAGGCAACCGGCGGCACCTCGTCCTGCAGTCCCTCGAGTTCGGTCGTGATCTCAGGCGGCAACACGTCCAGCCGGGACGACAGGAACTGGCCGACCTTGATCATCAGCCCGCCCAGGTCCACGGCGAGCACGTGGAAGCGTTGCGCGAAGCGGCGCATCCGCTTGGCGCGGGTGCGCTCGGCGACCCGCGCGAGCCCGATGCGCGGCAGCAGCAGCTCGTAGAACCACGTGACGGCGAGGTTCCAGCCGGCGAATCGAAGGATGCGGCGGTACCGCGCACGGGTGTCCCCCGCGCCGGGGTTCACGCGCATTCGGACCCGGCGACCCGGCGTCACCCGCTAGTCCTGGGCGAGGATTGAGTAAATCCGGCGACGTGCCTCGTCGATGGCCGCAACAGCCTGCTGGATCTGCTCCGGGGTGCCGGTGCGACCGACCTGGGCGGCGGCCTGCGCGAGCTCGAATCCGGCCTTGGGCAGAGCGGTGAACTTGGCGTCCTCCGCCTCGGTCTCCGGCGCCCACGGCGCCTGGCCGGCAGAGGTGGTGGCCTCGGCGCGGCCCGCGTCGGTGAGCGAGTAGGTCTTGCGACCGTTGGACTCCTCCGCGCTGATCAGCCCCTCGTCGGCCAACAGCTGCAGCGTCGGGTACACCGAGCCGGCGCTGGGCTTCCAGGAGCCGCCGCTGCGTTCCTCGATTTCGTGGATGATCTGGTAGCCGTGCATCGGCTGTTCGACGAGCAGAGCGAGAACCGCAGCACGCACGTCACCGCGGCCCATGCGGGTGCCCGCGCGCTTCTCGAACTTGGAGCGCAGCTGCTCCATCGCTTGCCACATGCCGTCGACGGGATTGCCGCCGCCGAACCCGCCAGTGGGGAATGAATTGCCCATGATGACCTCCTCAGTGAAACGCTAACGATACTCAACGATATAGTCAGGCGCGGGCAACCGATAGGGATCGGAGGGTGTCAGACTCGACTCTCAGCGAACTCTCGCATAAGCGCAGAATCTAGGATGGTCGGATGCAGTTCTCCCTGTGGGTGGCCCTTGTCGGCGCGGGCGCCTTGATCAGCTTCACGCCTGGCGCGGGGGCCATCAACACCATGAGCAACGCCCTGAATGCGGGCTTTCGCCGTTCGATCTGGGGCATCCTCGGCCAGCAGGCCGCGTTGCTCATCCACATCGTGATCGTGGCACTCGGTGTGGGTCTGCTCGTGGCCAGTTCGCCGCTCGCGTTCAACGTCATTCGTTACGCCGGTGCCGCCTACCTGGTTTACCTGGGCGTCCGGCAGTTTCTGGCGAAGCCGGAGCTCGATTCCGAACAGACCAGAGCTTTGAGCGATGAGCCGCGTTCGTCGATGTTCCGACGCGGGCTGTGGGTGAACATGCTCAACCCCAAGGCGATCGTGTTCTTCTTGGCGTTCCTGCCCCAGTTCATCCGGGTCGATCGGCCGTTGCCGGCCCAGTACCTGATCGTGGCCGCCACCGTCGTTGTGATCGACATTCTGGTGATGTGGTTCTTCTTCGCCGTTGCGGCGCGCTCATTCCAGCGATTCACCCGCGACGCTCGGGGTCAGCTGGTGGTGAACCGGGTCTTCGGCGTGCTCTTCGTGGCCGTCGGCGTGCTGCTCGCGGTCATCCACTGAGGTCTCTGGCCGTCGGCGGTTGATGCCGGCCCGCCGTTAGGGTGAGCACATGCGATGGGGTCGAACATATTTCGCCGTGCAGGCGATTGCCGGTGCCGCGTGGTGGTTCGCCGTGTTCGCGTCTCCCCCGGTGCGCGACGTGACCCTCGGCGGCCTCAACCCGATCCTTGTCGCCGCCGTCGACATCCCTCTCTTCGTCGGAGCCTCGGCGCTGGCGGCGCTGGGCGTGCGGGGCGCCGCGGTGGTGAGCACTGCGTGGACCGGCATCGTCGCCATCGCGCTCGCGGGGTATGCCACGGTCACCACCGAAGCCGGCTGGGGCGTGGCCATCATGGCGGCGGCCACCGCCGGGTCCGCGTTCGCGCTGTGCCTCGTAGCACTCGGGCGCATCCCCACCGAGTGGATGATTCGGGGCCCGTTCGCCTTCCGGCCCGCCGCCGTGCGCTCTGCCGCGGCGTCCCACGTGGTCTCGACCTTCTCGCAGATAGCGGTCTTCTGGGGCCTGTTCCTCGTGGTGATCCCGCTCATCGCCGCGGTCCTCGAGCGCCGCTGGGCAATCGCCCTGCAGTTCCCGGCGTTCACCGTCCCCCTCGGCGTAGCCGTGTTGATGGCCGCCAGTGCTCTGGGCATCTGGTCGGCCATCGTGATGTCGACGCTGGGAGACGGCACACCGTTGCCCTCGGCGATGCCGAACAGCCTGGTCATCGCCGGACCGTACCGCTGGGTGCGCAACCCGATGGCGGTCTCCGGCATCGTGCAGGGTGTTGCGGTCGGCCTCATCCTCTCGTCGTGGCTGGTCCTTGTCTATGCGGTCGCCGGCTCGCTGCTCTGGAACTACGCCATCAGGCCGCACGAAGAGGCCGACCTCGAACAGCGCTTCGGCGCCGAATTCCGCCGGTATCGTGATGCGGTGCGGTGCTGGCTTCCCGGAGCGCCGGTGTCGCCGTCCCGCCCGTGAGTTAGGAAGGACGGGCGGCGAGTACGCAGAATTCGTTGCCCTCGGGGTCGGCGAGGACTACCCAGGAAGCACCATCCTGGCCGACGTCAGCACGGCTCGCACCTAGCGCGATCAGCCGCTCGACCTCAGTCGTCTGGTGGTCGGGGACGAAGTCCAGGTGCAGGCGGTTCTTCACGTTCTTCTCTTCGGGAACGGCGGCGAACAGCAGCGTGGGATGGGCTCCCTCCGCGGGTGCGATCTCCAACTCATCGTCGTTCTCGCCCACCACAACCCAGCCCAAAGCGTCTCGCCACCACAGCCCAAGCGCCTTCGGGTCGCGGCTGTCGATGACGACTTCTTCCCACATCAATGACATGCCCACAGAGTACCCGGGCGATTACTCGACGCACCGGCGCCCCGCTGCGCAGTAATGTGGACTCCATTGCCGTCGCCCTGCACCAGGACGACACCCCGATCCAAGGAGAACCAGATGTCGGTCGGCTTGCTCGCCGTAGTCGATGACATTCTTACCGCCGCCCTCAAGGCGAGCGCTAAGACCGCCGGCGTCGTCATCGACGACGCGGCCGTCACCCCGCAGTACGTTCAAGGGCTGACGCCGGCGCGGGAGCTGCACGTTGTCTGGCGGATCGCCCTGGGCAGCCTGTTCAACAAGTTCGTCATCATCATCCCCCTCGCGCTTCTGCTCTCCGCATTCGCGCCCTGGGTGTTGCCGTTCCTGTTGATCCTCGGCGGCACCTACCTGTGCTTCGAGGGTGCGGAGAAGGTCACCGAGTGGTTCGGCGTGCATCACGCCGTCGCCGAGACTGAATCGCGGGACGAGAAGAAGCTGGTCTTCGGCGCCATCCGCACCGACCTCATCCTCAGCACCGAGATCATGCTCATCGCCCTGGCCAGTCTCGACCCCGACTTCGGCATCTGGATGACGCTCGGCGCTCTGGTGGTCATCGGCCTTGGCATGACACTGCTCGTCTACGGTGCTGTCGCGCTGTTGGTGAAGATCGACGACATCGGGCTGTCCATGATGAAGAACTCCGCACGCCAGGTGCGCCGCACCGGCGCCCGCATCGTGGCAGCGATGCCCGCCGTGTTCAAGGTGATCAGCATCATCGGAACCGTCGCCATGCTGTGGGTGGGTGGTCACCTGGTGATCACCAACCTGGCCGAAACCTTCTGGCACGGCCCCTACGACGTGCTGCACGCCGTGACGCACGCTGTCGAAGCCGCTGGACCCGTCATCGTCTGGGTCACCGACACGGCGATGTCGGCCGTGTTCGGGGTCATTCTGGGCATGATCGTTGTCGGAATCGTTCTCGGCGTGTCGCGCCTGCTCAAGCGAAACCAGCCGGAGAGCGCCGCGCACTGAGGCGAGGCCACAACCTCAAGGTCGGCCTGTTCGTCCTTGCCCCTTATCACGCGGGTCTCACGCAGGAGCGTCGAAGCCGGCCGGGCACGCTAGCCGGCTAGGCCAGCGTCGGCTGCAACAGCCCCTCGAGGCGCCGGTAGCTGGTCTCCATGCCGTCGGTCATGCCGGTCGCCAGAACCGCGTCACGCTGCTCAGCGTTGGCGTAGGTGATGACGAGTGCGAGCAGGGTTCCGCCCTCCACTTCCGTGAGGGTCAGCTCGTTGAGCGTTGCCGGGAAGTCCATCCCGATCATCGCTTCGGTCGTGACCGCGCGGTGCGGCGCCTCCGACTCGAGCAGCTCGCCGGTGAAGCCGAATCGGTCGTCGCCACCATCCCGCTGCCACTCGTAGCGGTAGCTGTCGCCGACGGTGGTCGCGATCTCGCACACGGGCATCGACCAACCGTCCGGACCGAGCAGCCATTGCTGCATGAGGGCGGCATCGTTGTGCGCACGCCACACCTGGTCGACGGTGCCGCGGATGACCCGAGCCACCCGCACCTGGGTGTCGCTGAGTATCTGCGCCTGCGCCCCCCGCTCGGCGGCGAAGGATGCCAGGTCGGCCAGCACCTGGTCGATCTGGGCCATGGCCTCGCGGGTGCCCTCGAGCATGCCCATTTCTATGAGCTGCTGCATCTGCTCGAGCGAGTCGAAGCGCGACGTCGTCGTTAGGCGGCTGCCGCTGCCGGTCTCCTCGAACGCGAAGTCCATCCGCGTGGTCGGGAGGTCGGGGTTCGGCACTCCTGCCGCATCCGAGAACCTGTCGAGCACCTCGAACGTGTGCGGAGCGTCGGCCGAGGTCCAGTCCCAGCAGCCGTAGTGCACGTCGCCTTCTGGCCCGGTCATGGCATAGACGCTGCGTCCGCCGGCCACGGCGTCGTGCCGGAGGAACGTGGCCGGATAGGTCGGTGGACCCCAGAACCGCTCGATCTGGCGCGGGTCGGTGTAGGCATCCCAGAGCCGGCGGAGTGGGGCCGTGAAATCGGCGACGATTGTGATGGTGAGCTGGTCGAGGTCTTTCTCGACAGTGGTGACGGGCATGATGTTCCCTTCGTTTAGGTGTCGGGTGGAGCCGGGTCGTCTTCAGCGAGCAGGATGTCGAGGCGGTCGATGCGCGACCGCCAGAGGTCTTCGAAGCGGTCGAGCAGGCGCTGCGCCTCGCGGATGCGGTCAGGGTTTCCCCGCACCATCCGCTCACGACCACGCGGTTCTTTGGTCACGAGCCTGGCCTCCTCCAACACTGCAACGTGCTTCTGAACTGCCGCGAACGACATTTCATAGGAATCCGCCAACTGCGATACCGAGACATCGGCGACCAGCGTGCGCCGCACGATATCCCGCCGCGTCGCGTCCGCGAGGGCGCGGAAGAGGCGGTTTACGTCCTGATCGGAATACTCTAATACAACCATTTGATTGTATGATATGCGACGAAAACGAATCCCGCAACCACTCGGGCCTGCTGAGCCGGATCGGACGGTCCGCTTCGTTTCGGCCGCGAGGTGCAACACCCGTGCGAGAATTTCTTTCCTGTCGGATGTGTCAGGAATATCGACCAGTGCTTGCCTAGCCGCCGGTGAACATCTCCACGGCCGTCTCGGCATTCGCCTCTGAGCAGGCGTCCGACATGTCCTCGAGAGCACTGTCCCATTCCGCGGACCCGATTCCAGATGTTCCCAGGGCACCTAGGTCGATCGCCGGCGCAACGTTCTTCAGCGCGTCGGCCGCTTCGCTGACCGCGCCATCTCCGCTGGTGGGCACGCCATCCAGTACCCGCGTGGCAAGTCGGTACCAACCTTCTTGTTCCTGGGCCGCCATCCGACCGTCGCGAAGTCCAGCATCGGCGTTCGAGGTAATCGTCAGAACGTCATTGAACCCAGTACACGTCATGGTGTCGGTAGTGGATGTCGCGGAGGGCTGCGCCGCGGAAGGGGCCGTTTCAGAGCCGGTGCAACCGGACATGGCCAGCGCACCCACCAGTGCTGATGCTGCGATGACAATTTGACGACGACGCATCGGGCCTCCCCAGGACTCACGGACAACGTCACCCTACCGGACCTGCGAACGCTACGGTCAGCGTCGGACGCTGTACTGGTGCTCGGGGCGCCCCGTCGACCCGTAGCGGAGGGTCACTTCGACTTCACCGCGGGTTGCCAGCGCCGCGAGGTGCCTCTGCGCCGTCGCGCGAGACAGACCGGCGCGACCGGCGATCACGCTGGAGGACGATTCGCCGTCCTGGAGCATTTCAATAATCAGCTTCTCGGTGGTGGAACGCGAGGTGGAGGCCACTCCCCCGTCCCGGCCATGCAGCACCCGCTGAGCCCGTTCGATGGCGTCCTGGTCAAGTTGGCGGTCTTCTGCCACCAGGTTGCGAAACCGGCGATAGGCATCCAGCCGCTCGTTCAGCCTGGCGGGCTCGAACGGTTTGATGAGGTAGTCCAACGCCCCCGCGCGGAACGCACGGCGGACGGTGGCGCCATCGGACGCCGCACTGATCATGACCGCGTCGACGTCGATCTCGGCGACGAAGGCGATGCCTTCGCCGTCGGGGAGGTAAACGTCGCAGAGGACGAGGTCGGGCCGAAAATCACGCATCGCCGCGCGGGCGGCGCGCACTCCCCGCACTGGTTCAAGAGCGGTATAGCCGGGGCGCGCCGCGACGATGTCGCGATGAAGGCCACCGACATGGAAGTCGTCGTCGACGACGAGCACGTGAATCGTATCGGGCATCAGTCTTCTCCTTGTCGGGGGCGGGTCGGTGCCCGCATGACCCCGGGCAGTCGGGCGCAGAACACGGCACCGCTTCCGTCGTGACCGCCGGCGTCGGCAAGCCATACCTCTCCGCCGAGACGCGCGGCGATGTCGCGGACCAACGGCAGACCGATGCCCCGCCCATGCACCGCGTCCGGGTCGAGGTCGGTTCGCGGAACGTCGCTGAACACGCGAGCGCCGTTCGCCACCCCCTGCCCGGAGTCGGACACCGTCATGACGAGAGTGTCGGCGTCGTCGAGCAACTCCACGTCTACCCAGCGCGGCTGCTGACCGTACACAGCCGCGCTCACGGCGTTGTCCACGAGGTTGGCGAGCACGGTGGCCACATCCTCGGGCAGAGAGACGACTCCCCGCACCAGCGAGTCCGCCCCCACGGTCAGGTGCACGCCACGTTCACCGGCTTGCGCGGTCTTCGCCTCCAGAAGCGACACCAGGAAAGGCTCGGTCAGGTGCTCACCGGTGGACGGACCGCCGGCGGTGCGGGACGCCTCCAACACGTCATCGAGGTAGTCCCGTGCGTCGGGCACGCGGCCCGCATCCATCAGACCGGCCGTCACGTGCAGCCGGTTCGCGAACTCGTGGCGCTGCACCCGAAGAGCATCCGTCATCGACGCCACGGTTTCGAGGCGATCCGTGAGGGTCACGACGTCGGTCCGGTCGCGGATCACCGCGATCAGGCCCAGGTCCCGATTCGCGTGCGACACCGGGTGGGTGTCGATGTAGACCACATGGTTGGCGAGCACGACCGGTTCGGCCGCATCCGGTCCCCGGCCACCCGTCGCCGACAGCTTCCGCTCCCCGGCCAGGGCAGCGATCACCGGCCCGGGCAGGGCGAGGTCGTGGATCCGGCGTCCGACCAGGTCGGGGATGCCCAGCAATCGCGCGGCCGTTGTGTTGGCGACGGTCACGACGTCGTCCGGGCCCCACGCGAGCACCCCTTCCCCGACGCCGTCGAGCACCGCAGCCTGGTTCTGGACCAGCGCGGACAGCTCTTCGGGCTGAAGGCCGAGGGTGAGGTGCTCGAGGCGGCGGCGGAGGACGAACGACACGACAGCGCCCAGTGCCAGGGCAACGACGGCGGCCAGCGCGACGCCCCCGAGCAGGAGGGGAAGCTCTTTGAAGACACTGCTCGGGGCGAACCCGACGCTCACCTCACCGGTCGGTTCATCGGTGACGGGGTCGCGAACCGGCACTTTGGCGCGAGCAGACTCGCCGAGGGTGCCGGCTTCCCAGGACACCGTCTCGCGTCCGGCCAGAGCTTCGGCGAAGCTTGTGCTGACCTCCGCTCCGAGCAGCTGCGGATCGGGGTGTGCGAGCCGGATTCCGTGATCATCGGTGATCACGATGAACAGCGCGCCGGTATTGGCCTCCGCGGCTGCCGCCAGAACGGAGAGCGGTCCGCCGCGGAGGCTCGCGTTCGTCGGCGTTCCGGTGTCGGCAGACGCGCGGGCGACATCGGCGCGCACATCGGAGTCGGCGGCGACCGTGCGTGCGATCGACAGCGCGGAGGTCTCGGCTTCGGCCCGGAGCTGTTGCACGCCGATGGCGACGAAGACACCGGTGCAGATCGCGACGATGACGGTCACGCAGGCGAGCTGCCACAGCAGCATCTGCGTCGAGAACCGCACCTTCGCCTCCTTGCGGCGCATCGAGCACAATGCGCAGAACTAACGATATGCGCAATACGTGCAGCAAAGCGACTTACGGCGCGTGGCGCCGGCGGCCTACCTAAGCTTCACACTCATCGTCATACGCTTCGGCAATGACCGCCGAGTGGGATTCGCCCGACTCGGCCGCACAATTCAGACAAAGGAGTCGATGTGCTTGTCATCCTCGGATTCACCATGATCCTCACCTTCATGGTGCTCATCATGACCAGGCGGCTCACGCCGATGGTCGCCCTCATTCTCGTCCCCACGATTTTCGGTCTCTTTGCCGGCGCCGGTCTGGGTCTCGGCGACATGATCATCGAGTCGATCGGGGATCTCGCTCCGACGGCGGCGCTGCTCATGTTCGCGATCATGTTCTTCGGGATCATGATCGATGTCGGGCTGTTCGATCCACTCATTCGGTTCATCACCCGCTTCCTCGGCAATGACCCGGCCAAGGTCGTTCTGGGCACGGCGATCCTGGCCGGCGCAGTGTCGCTCGACGGCGACGGGTCGACGACCTTCATCATCACCACCTCGGCGATGCTGCCGATCTACCTGCGGATGGGCATGAGCCCGGTCGTGCTCACCTGTGTTGCCGGCCTGATGAACGGCACTCTCAACATCGTGCCGTGGGGTGGCCCCACCGTGCGGGCCGCCTCGGCTCTCGGCGTGTCACCGACCGACATCTTCGTGCCGATGCTGCCCTCCCTCGCGACGGGCCTCATCATCGCGCTGGCGTTCGCCTGGTTCCTGGGGCTGGCCGAGCGCAAGCGCATCGGCTCGCTCGAGTACTCCCCCGCAGCGCAGGCGGATGCCGCACCGACGGCGTCACCGACCTTCTTGCGCGGTATCTTCGGCGGCAACCGCATCGTGCGCGGCACAGACGTGCGGCCCGGAGCGGCCGCAACACTCGATACCACGGGCATCCTGACGGTGCGACCGGGCCAGCGGATGCCGGCGGGCCGGGCGACCCTGGCCAAGCAGCTGACGATGGAGGACGAGCGCGACACGGCGATGGCCGACACCATGCTGAGCGCGGACCGCCCGACGCTGCGGCCCAAGCTGATCTGGGTGAACTTCGCGTTGACCGTCGCCGTCATGGTGCTGCTCGTGCTGGATGTCATGCCGCTGGCCTACATCTTCATGGTCGGCACCGGCGTGGCCCTGATGATCAACTTTCCGAAGCTCCGCAGCCAGGCCGACGAGATCGTCGCGCACGCCCCCAGCATCGTCGGCGTCGTCTCGATGGTGCTCGCCGCCGGCGTTCTCGTCGGTGTGCTGAACGGCACCGGAATGGTGACGGCCATGGCCGACTGGGTCGTGCAGGTCGTGCCGGCCTCGATGGGTGAGTACCTGGCGGTCATCACCGGAGTGCTCTCCATTCCGATGACCTTCTTCATGTCCAACGACGCGTTCTACTTCGGCATCCTCCCCGTGCTCGCCGAGAGCGCGGCGACCTACGGCATCGACCCGGTGGAGATGGCCCGCGCCTCGATCATCGGTCAGCCTGTTCACCTGCAGAGCCCGCTGGTGCCGGCCATCCTGCTGCTCGTCTCGCTCGCCAACGTCAACCTCGGCGACCACCACAAGAAGGTGCTCTGGCGAGCGTGCGTGGTGTCGCTGGTGATGCTGCTCGTCGGCGTGCTCGTCGGCGCAGTTCCGTTCGGTTAGGGGCCCCTCCCTGCGGCGGGCGGGCGTCGTGCAAGCCCCAGGATCAATCCAGGCTCTTTCGCTCCGAAACCGGGGGTGTCTTCACTCGATGCTCGCTGTGATCCTCAAGGTCTGGCTCGGCCCGCAGAGCGTCGGCGATCTCCTCCTCCGGACGCGGCGCGATGGTCTGGTCGGCCTCGAGCTCCGGGACGGACGGCTCGTCGGGGCTGGGAATGTGAGTCTTCTTGCCTCCCAGACCCGGCACCGACGTGACTTGTGTCATCCAGGCCGCGATCTGGTGTTCGTCGAGGTCGTCCACGGTCTCGAGTTCCACACCCCGCGTTGACTTGCCCATCCCTACCGGCGTCACCGGCGGTACCGGCTCGAGCGCCGCGCCATTGATGAACATGAGCTTCACATGGCCGGCGAAGCCACCGGAGCTGAAGCACCAGCCGTCGCCGACGCCGTAGTACGCCATGCCCCACTTCACGGAGCGCTGGAGGTTGGGCAGCGTCGTGGCCGCCAGCGCGTCGACTGCTTCGGCTATGCCGCGCTGTGGCTGCGGCAAGCTGGCGATGTAAGCGAACACAGGTTTGTCGCCGACCACCGCTTTGGCGGGGCTGGCCCGGCCTGTCATGGCATCCGGGAGTGTCCAGGCGGACTCGTCGTGTGCCGACGTGCCCGTCGCTGGTTGATCGTCGCTCGTGCCAGAGCCCTCACTGTCCATGGCGCGATGATAGTCCTCCCATCAACGGCCATACCGACGAGCTCCCGGGCGGCCCGGACTGTTCGAAGGGAGGAAGATTGACGTTGTGAAGATTCTCTCGATTCAGTCGGCCGTCGCGCACGGCCACGTTGGCAACTCAGCGGCCGTGTTCCCACTTCAGCGCATCGGGGTCGAAGTACTCCCGGTCAACACAGTGAACTTCTCCAACCACACGGGGTATGGCGCGTGGCGCGGATCCCTCATCACACCCGTGGATGTGCATGATGTGATCCTCGGCATCGAGGAACGTGGCGTGCTCCCCCAGATCGACGTGGTGCTCTCGGGATACCAAGGCGGCACCGGGATCGGCGACGTCATCGTGGATGCGGTGCAGCGGGTGAAAGCGGCGAACCCCTCGGCCATCTACGCGTGTGACCCCGTGATGGGCAACGCGAAGTCCGGGTGCTTCGTGGCGCCCGAGATCCCCCACCTCCTGCGGGATCGTGTGGTCCCCGTGGCCGACATCATCACTCCGAACCAGTTCGAGTTGGGATTCCTCACCGGCACCGAGCCATCGACGATGGACTCGACCCTCGACTCCGTCGACCTCGCCCGGGCCATGGGACCGAGCACCGTGCTCGTGACGAGTGTGGAGCGGCCCGACCGCGAGGCCGGCACCATCGAGATGCTCGCAGTGGATGCTGCGGGCGCGTGGGTCGTGCAGACTCCCCATTTGCCTTTCAAAGCGAACGGATCGGGTGACGTCACCGCGGCACTCTTCTCGGCGCACTACCGCGCGACAGGTGATGCGGCTGTGGCGCTGGAACGGACCGCGTCCAGCGTGTTCGATCTCATCGAGCTGACGTATCAGTCGGGCGAGCGAGAACTGCAGCTCGTGCAGGCGCAAAGCTTCTACGCTCATCCGCGCATGCAGTTCTCCGCCCAGCGCGTGCGCTGACGAGGCGCACAGGCTCTATCGCGGCGTGCGGATGCCGTCGCGGCGCTTGGTGGTCTGGCCGCCGGTCGGGTACACGCGGATCGGACCGGTGACGCTGAACTCGTCCTCCCAGCATTCGATGCCGGCCACGTCGGGAAAGAGCGCGCGGGTGAACACCGGGTCGCGGCCTTCTCGTCGTTGGCGGGTGTAGTCCTTGAGCAACCGGAACGCGATGCCGGAGAGCAGGCCGATGGCGATGAGATTCGTGAGTGCCATGAGTCCCATGACGCCGTCCGCGAAGTTCCAGATCAGGTCGGCGCCCGATACCGATCCCACGAGCACCGCGCCCACGACGAGCACTCGGTACGCGGTGAGCACCCCGCGCCGCTTGGTGATGAATTGGATGTTCGACTGGCCGTAGTAGTAATTGCCGAGGATCGAGGAGAACGCCAGCATGAAGATGATCACACTCAGCGCGATGTTCGACCACGCGCCCAGAGTGCCCACCAGCGCGCCCTGAGTGAGACCGATCCCTCGTTCTGCTCCCGCCAGGTCGGGTACCGACACGAGGATGATGAACGCCGTGATGGAGCACACCAGGAAGGTATCGAAGTAGACCCCGAGGGTCTGCACGAGTCCCTGCTTCACAGGATGGGTGACCGCGGCACTCGCCGCCGCGTTCGGCGCAGACCCCAGGCCCGCCTCGTTGGAAAACATGCCGCGCTTGACACCGGTGAGGATGATGTACCCGAACGCGGCACCGACGACCTCGTTGAACCCCCACGCCGACGTGAAGATCTCGGCGAAGACCGGGCCGACTCGGTCGAGATGCAGAGCCACCACCACGAGCCCGAGCAGCAGATACGCGAGCGCCATGATGGGCACGAGCACCTGGGTGACGTGGGCGATCCGCCTGACTCCACCGAAGACGACGAGGCCGGTCAGTACCGCGATCCCCACGCCGATCGCCCACGGCAGCCAGGGCACATCCCCGCCGATGCTCGCGGTCACCGTCGCCGAGATCGTGTTGGCCTGCAACGAGCTGAACGCGAATGGGAAACAGACGATGAGGATGACCGCGAACCACACGCCCAGCCAGCGGGCCTTGAGTCCACGTTCCATGTAATAGGCGGGCCCACCGCGAAAGCCCTCGGCGTCCCGCACCTTGAAGAGTTGTGCCAGCGAGGACTCGATGAAGCTCGACGCTCCCCCAACGAACGCCATCATCCACATCCAGAACACCGCCCCGGGTCCTCCGACCGCGATCGCCGTGCCGACACCGGCGATATTGCCGACCCCCACTCGCGACGCCGCCGAGATTGTGAAGGCCTGGAATGCCGAGATCGACTGCGGCTCACCCGCCGCCGTCTGGGGCGTCTTATCGGTCAGCGTCCGGAACATGTCCGGAATGAGCCGGAACTGCACCACCCCTGAGCGGACGGTGAAGTAGATCCCCAGGCCCACCACGACCGGCAACACGATCCAGGTCCACAGGTTGTCGCCCCAGGTCAGCAGCCACTCGTTCACAGAATCCATCTGGCAAGTATGGCGAACATGCCCCCCAAACGGGAAACCGGTTCCCAACCAGTGGATTCGGTGGAACGTGCTAGGACTCCGATGGCTCCATGGGCAGTTCGGCTCCGTAGTTCCACGACAAGATGGCCGGCTGCTCGCGGTAGTAGCTGAGCACGGAGACCGATCCAGCATCCAGCGTGATTTGAGCACCGAATCGAGGGGCCAATCTCAGGTACACGGCGGTCAGGATGCGCAGGAAATGGCCGTGCGCGATCAGGGCGACATCTCCCTCCACCATCGCAGGCAGTACCCGCGTGAGCACCCGCGATGCGCGGGCGGCGACCTCCTCGACCGTCTCACCGGGCGTGTCACCACGAATCACGCCGTGGGTGAATGCGCTCCAGTTGTAGCCGAGCTCGCTGCGGATGTCGCGCGTCGTGCGCCCCTCGTACCCGCCGTAGTCCCATTCGACGAGTAGCGGATCGACATCGGCATGCAGGCCCGCGAGCTCGGCAGTGCGTCGCGCACGCTGCAGCGGCGACGTCAGCACGAGCGAGAAATCGTAGTCGGCCACCAACCTGCCCGCGCCGCGGGCAAGTTCCTCTCCCCGGGCCGTGAGCGGAACATCCGTGAGCCCAGTGTGTTTGCCGCTCTTCGACCACTCCGTCTCCCCGTGGCGCAAGAGAATCAGCTTCCCGGACGGGTTATCCGGAGCGGGGTGGTCGGGCAGCGGATCGATTGTAGACATACGGCCACAGTAGTATCGCTCCCCGGATGTGATGCCGAGCTGGTGCATTGTGACTTGGGACAAGCGTTTCAACGGCCCAAGCAGGAGCCCGGCGCCTAGCTCGGGGGCGTGAGGGGTGCAGCCCGGAGCCAAGCACGAAGGCGTCCGCGGGCGTTCACGTAGGGCGAGGATGAGTTCAGCGAAATCATGCGTCCCATGGTCCATTTGCCGTACCACGGGCGCCCGTACAGCTCGGCGTCGGTGTAGTCCTCGATGAGTGCCAGGAGATTGTCCTTGGCACCGACTAGGTGGGCCCTGAGCTCGTCCCACGTTTCGTCGCGGTAGGCGTCGTAGTAGCGCTGGGCGAGCAAGCCAAGCTGGTTCCATTTAAGGCCGGCGGCGGGCAGCTCATCGGGTAGCCCGGCTGCGCGGCGTGCGTGCCAGGTGGCGACCTGCTCGTTCCAGCCGATCAGGTAGGAAACCAGTTCAGCAGGACTCATCATGGTGTTTTTCGCATGCCCCGGAAGGACCTGGTCGTAGACGAGCGACGGTGGGATCCGATCGAGATCGGCTTCGAGCTGGGCGAACGTGGTGCCGATCGCGGCCACAAGGTCTGTCTTGGAGCTCGGGACGGCCATGGATTCCCTCTCGCAGATACGCCTGCGGTCAGACGGTAAAGAGTTGCAACTGCACTCTTTCACGAGAATTCGCCGTGGCGAGAGGGTCTAAGGACCCGCTGCGTGCCGACTTGACCGCCTCGGCAGCGTCTAACTGCGCCGCACGGCGATCGAGTTGGCCATGCCCCACACGATGCACAAGGCGACCACCTGTGCGGCGGCCAGTGCAACCAGCTGGTTGAAAACCAGGGCCAGCACAAACTCAAGGAAGGAGAGGATCAAGGCAGCGGCACCGACAGCGGCAAACCCCTGCTTGGCCAGGAGGCGGTCTCGTTCGTCTCGGTACTCGATGGCGTTCAGCCGGGTGATGTCGCGAGACTCCGGGCGGCGCGCGTAAAGCGCAGCACCGAGGCCCGCGGCGCCGCCGGCGACGAAGACAAACGCGGCGAACCAGTTGTGTGTGAGAGCGGTCGCGATCGCCCCCGCGAAGAGCGTGCCGGCCAAGGCGATATTGACGGTCGAGATGGGCAAGCGCTTAGTGGGATTCAATGTGGAACACTTCCTCAACGGTGGACTCGAAGAAACGGGCTACGCGAACGGCAAGACTTAGCGACGGATCGTAGCGCCCTGTTTCGATGGCGTTGATGGTCTGACGAGAAACCCCCAAGGCTTCGCCAAGGGCGGCCTGGGAGAGGCCAGCGGCTTGACGCCTTGCTCTTACCTGGGATTCCATATGACAAGCGTGCTTTACTATCTGGTTTGTGTCAAGCGGGCTTGTCATATGTCCCCATTCGATGCAGCAGCCCGTCATGGACGATCGGCATACCGGCGTCCGCGTCTCCGCCAAGGGCGCAACGCGTTAGCCTATCCTCAGTGATACTTTCTTTCTCTCTGTGACCCAGAGACCTTTCAGCGACACCAGTTCGCTCCTCGAACGAGGGACGGTGATTTCGTGCGCCCGGAAGGGGAGCTCCTTGCGGAGTTCCCCTGCACCCTGGCCCCCTCTCGAAACCACCTTAGAAAGACCGTTCACTCATGACGTCCACCGACTCTTCCGACGCGAGCACTGACGACCGCTCAACCCTCCGCGCGAACTGCGCTGACTGCTTCGCACTTTGCTGCACAGCTTTCGGCTTTCAAAGGTCCGCCGACTTTCCGATCAACAAGCCGGCGGGAACCCCGTGCCTGAATTTGGCAGACGATTTTTCCTGCTCCATCCACCACTCCTTGCGAGCACGGGGCTTTCGCGGGTGCACCGTATTCGATTGCTTCGGTGCGGGCCAATACGTGTCGCAGAAACTGTTTGGCGGAACAAGCTGGAGGGAACGCCCCGACACGAGCGCCGAGATGTTCAGTACTTTTGCCGTCGTCCGGCAGCTGCACGAGATGCTCTGGTACCTCGCCGAAGCCGCCGAACGGGCAACCGCCTCGGAGCTCTCAGGGCCGGTGGCCCAACTTCGACGCGAAATCCTGCGAGCCCTGGACGGCGATGCGTCAGAGATACTCGCGACTGATGTCGATCGGATTCGCTTAGAGGTCCGGCAAGCGTTGATCGATGTGAGCGAGGAGGCGCGCGGCGGCTATGCCGCCGGTGCCGAAGCCGACGTGAGCGACGACCTGCATCCGTCAGCGGACCTGGTCGGCCGCGACTTGCGATCGATTCGTCTGTGCGGAGCTGATCTCCGCGGCGCCTACCTCATCGCCGCGGATCTTCGACGAGGCGATCTGGCGGGGGTCGACTTGCTCGGTGCGGATTTGCGCGACGCGCGGCTCGAGGGTGCGGACCTATCGAGTGCTCTGTTTCTCACACAATTACAAGTCGATGCAGCTCAGGGCGACGACACTACCGTCCTGCCGGCTGTCCTCAATCGGCCGCGGCACTGGCTCGCCTAGGCGCTCGGACGTATTGCGCCTCTGAGGAGTGGGGTGGACGACATAGGATCGACGGCATGACCCGTGTCATCTTCATGTGTGGCCCGGCTGGGTCGGGCAAGTCCACGGTTGCTCGCCAACTAGAGTCCGGCGGCATGTCACGGCTGTCCTTCGACGAGGAGGCTTGGCGCCTGGGAATTCGTTCCCAACCCTTGGCCGAGGATGTCAGGCGCGAGATCGAAAGCCACCTGGTGCAGAAGCTTCTCGACCTCGTGATGACCCGCTCAGATGTGGTGCTGGATTATTCCTTTTGGTCGCGGCGCATGCGCGAGGAATACCGTGCCATCATCCGTCCGTTGAGTGTCGAGCCGGAGACGTTCTATTTCGCGACGCCACGAAGTGTGGTCCTGGCTCGTGTCTGTGCTCGAGCGGGACAAGAAGCGAATGACGTTCAGCTGCCCGATCATTTGGCGGCCGCCTACTTCGATAACTTCGAGATCCCCACCCCTGATGAGGGGCCCTTGACCGTCAGCACATAGTCGAGGGGGAATTAAGCGCACTTGTGACTTCCTTCTCACAGACCAAGGTAGCTAGGCCGCGTCGTCATGACGATCAGTGTTCGAGTGTGAGCAGCGCCTTCTCCCAACGCGGGCCGAGGGGTTGCCAGCAAGCCCGTTCTGGCGGCGCGCAGTGTGCTGTCGGGTGCGCCTGGTCTAGTCCACCGATCATAGGCGGCCCACCCCCTGAAGCGGGGATGGTCGGAGTCGCTATGAAGCCATCGGCCTCTGCCAGTCTTGGTGCATGGAGATTCGCGCTGGCTGGTACGTACGAAGCGAGGAACCCGGCCGGGAGGTTGAGTGTGGGACGGCGAATGGTGGACGGGTGCGAGCGCCACGTGAGCACGGAGGCGTCCTGTGAACGTGTACGGTCACCCTCCTGAGATCGTGGGGGTTTTCGAGCCGGAGTTCGAGGAGTACATGCACTACATGTATCTCCCGATCCGAATGCCGGAAGGGAACGGGGTCTGGGACGTGCGCGTTCCCCGCCGGCTAGGTGTACTGCCCAGGGACGTTGGTTGATGTGTGACGTCTTGAAATGACGAAGACCTCCGGTGGAGGGTGGAGCTGTCTAGTTCCCCAACCCGT